>CAZZZY010000118.1:0-11783 GCA_964658545.1 uncultured Acetobacteraceae bacterium
ACTAGCAATTTAGAAGCTCAACTTTTAGCACTGCGGCAGGAAGGAGAAAAAGCGATCGCAGCCGCCGACACCCTAGAACGTCTGGAGGAACTCAGAGTTAACTATCTGGGTAAAAAAGGGGAACTGGGGGCACTGTTGCGAAGTATGGGGCAAATGAGCGCAGAGGAACGACCGAAAATTGGAGCGATCGCCAATACAGTCAAAGAATCCCTGCAAACTAGTCTAGACCAGCAACGCGCCACCCTCGAAGCCGCGCAAATTCAGGTACAGCTAGAGGCGGAAACTCTGGATGTAACTATGCCGGGAATTTACAGCCCCCAAGGTCGGATTCATCCCCTCAACGGCATTATCGACCGAGCGCTGGATATCTTTGTTGGTATGGGCTACACCGTAGCTCAAGGGCCAGAGATGGAAACAGATTATTATAATTTTGAGGCTCTCAATACTCCGCCTGACCACCCCGCCCGTGATATGCAGGATACCTTCTACTTGCCAGACGGAAATCTTCTTCGGACTCATACCTCTTCAGTGCAAATTCGTTACATGGAAAGAGAAGAACCACCCATTCGGGTTGTGGCTCCAGGGCGAGTTTATCGGCGAGATAATGTAGATGCCACTCACTCAGCAGTATTCCATCAAATAGAACTTTTAGCCATTGATGAGGGACTAACTTTTACAGACCTTAAAGGCACAATTAAGGTATTTTTACAAGCAATATTCGGCGATTTACCTATTCGCTTCCGCGCTAGTTATTTCCCGTTTACTGAACCATCGGCTGAGGTAGATTTACAGTGGAATGGTCGCTGGTTGGAGGTGATGGGCTGCGGTATGGTCGATCCAAATGTGCTTAAGTCTGTGGGTTATGACCCAGAAATTTATACAGGGTTTGCTGCCGGTTTTGGTGTAGAACGCTTTGCAATGGTGTTACACCAAATCGATGATATTCGTCGCTTGTATGCTAGTGATTTGAGGTTTTTGCAGCAATTTTAGGGAAGCGATCGCTTTAAATATTGAATCATTGAATCGAAAAGCGATTTAACTTCCCTCACGCGGACTTTTATCAAACCTTGAAAACTAAATATGAGGTAAAATTGCAACCACCAATAGAACAATTGCGAAGCTTTTACCAAATGTCGGTGAGGATGAGCAATTTACTTCGACCAATTAACTTAGTGCGGATGGACGAAAGGACAAAACGCATAGTGATGCTGGTGGGAGAGACAATAGAAATAGAAATTTATCCCAATGGAGAGGTGGTTACCAAATGACACAATCCAACTTTGTGGATATGACTGATACCGAATTACGAGCTTACGTCTTGCAAAATCCTAACAATACTGAAGCGTTTCACGCATACGTTGATCGCTTGCACGCAGCCAATCCAAATCCACAGCTAATGTCGATAGAAGAGGCTGAAGCTGAATTGGAAAGGAGGGTCAAGCAAGGTCAAAGATAGCGGTAAGCATCCTGAAAAAATCTTCAGGATGCTTTTTATTTACTTTTTAAAGGGAAGGGATTGGGTATTAGGAAAACTTTTTCCCAGTCTCTAGCCCCTAATAAAATTAATTATCTGTAGTCATAGGTGCGTAAAATTGCAGCCGACCGATGCCAATAAATTGACCAGAGGTTTGCTCACCAGAAGGAAAAGCCTTCACACCAAATAAATATACGCCATCATACAAAGGATTGTAGTAAGTTTGCAGACCAATTGTAACTGTCTTTCCTGGTTGGACAGGAGTATCAAAGGTTACTGTGATAGTCTGTTGTTTGTTGTCGCCTTTTACAGCTTTGAGTGCCAACTTTGAACCTTGGCTATTACGTGTGCCTTCAAAAGCAAAAGTGTCTTTCTGATTGAATTCAATCTTTTCACTTCCCTGAATCTGGTTGAAAGTAACCCGTCGCAACGGTTCCCCAGCCGCCGTAGGCACTTCTAAAGTGAAATAGTACGTCGTATTCGGAACACTTGTATTGCTATATGGAGTGCTAGCACTAACTAAACGTGGTGGTTGGGCAAAGGCGATTGTGCCATTGCTTAAGGTAACTGCATTAGCTACCGAATGAGGTAGTAAATATAGCCCAGTGCTAACAACAAAGAGAGTACTAAAAAATTTAGCGACATAATTCATAATTTATACTTTTACCCTCAATGATTTTTATCTTGGACTCAAATTATTGAGTCTTGCTTTAAATACCCATGCTTAACCCTGAGCAGATGAATGACTACAGCTTCTAAAATCAGCAAATATAATCAAGTTTGTCAGCTTATTTATTAGGTGAATTTGCTGTAATTCTAGCACGCGATTCCAAATTTTCCAGGAATAAAAACAGATATTTAAATTTAAATTTAACTAGTAATCTTCCTGGAATTTTTATTAGCAAATTCCCTCAAAAGTCGATGATTTTACCGGGATTTGACTACAACTAAACACCCATAGATCGATAGAACTGCCGGAGTTTAAATATTTATATGCATCTGTAAAACGATAGATTCACAGTAGTTTAAATAGTTCAAAGTGCGGTTAAAAACCATAGTTATACAGGCGAAATCCACGGAGGTAGATTTCGCCTGTATTTTCATTATTCTGCCTTTGCGGACTACCCTGCGGAAAGACTTTGCCTACGTTTATGCAACGGTGAATTCTATTCGTTAGATATTTTTGCAAAATTGGGGTGTTAGCAATATTTCAGCAATTACCATTGTGAAAAAGGGTATTTTACTAAATTGCTGTTGAAATATCTGGAGTCATCAGAAACTTCTTCTCCAATCCAGATTGGTAGTTCAATTTGTTGATGTTCATCATTAAGTTCAACTTCTGCTAAGATTAGTCCTTTATTAACACCATCAAATTCATCTATTTCCCAAACTAAACCACCCGACTCTATTTTATATCTGATTTTTTCTATAAAGGGACGTTCACACAATGTCTCAAGTATTTCTTGAGCATCTTCAACAGGAATAGGATATTCAAACTCTAATCTTGAATATTTGATACTGGGGCTTTTAATAGTCAAATAACTTTTTTCTCCGATTATACGTATACGTACAGTTGCTTTTTCTTGTGTGGCAATGTATCCTTGACGATATACACTACCTTCAGCTAATCCTCTCCAACTATCTCCTCTCACTAAATACTTCCGTTCTATTTCTTTCGCCATTTTACTTACCTAATTGTTTGCTTTTATCTATGAATAAAGTGAGTGATTTTGTCAAGTCATTTTCCCAAAATAATTCCATGTGCTCACTGTACATGAGAAAAAAGACAGCAGGAAGGAAGTATCAATTAAAACTTTAGTTGGGGCGTGAGAAGCGTACTAGTACCGCAAGGCAGAATTCAAAATTCAAAATTACGCTCTCTACAAGACGCTACGCGTAGTTTGCTTTTCTGTAAGAGTACCCAGACTCGCTCTAAGCGTTCGCGTAGCGTCTCTAAGAGTTGCCATGCCGCAGGCTTTACGCTGCGCTAACAAAATTAAAAATGAATACAACGTAAGCGTTTTATTGATTTGGAATGGGTGGCTTATTTACGCCGTGCTGTACTAGTACTCTGTCAAGCGAGGTTAAAAGGGTTAAGAAACGAACCGCAGAGGCACAGAGAAGCCAGTGCGTTGGGCGGGTTCCCCGACTTGTAGCAACTGGCGCGACACAGAGACAAAGATTCTCAAACTTGGTTTACCCAGGCATTGTTGGCTTGATAGAGTACTAGGGTGAAAAGATTTGTGTCGAGACAAGAGTGCAACAAGACAAAAGGTGTGCAACATCAATACCAACCACGCTTAAAAGCCTGGGTTCCTCCTGCCTTCTTCAAAACCTCAAAAAGTATAAAAATTTATTCTGTAATATAATACTTGTGTTTTTATCAGGTATGGTTTATGCCTTATCGGAGAAATTTTTTAAAAAGAGCAGGATACATAACCCTTTCTGCTTTATTGACTATGGCTTTTTTACGAAGGGATAAAGAGAAAGACGATCGCAGCACAAATGCTGCTATGGCAAATTATATCAGTGCAAATGCTCCTTCCCTTCGGCAATTAGCAGCCGCCAAAGGAAAGCGCTATGGCGCAGCAATTTCCAGTGAATTTTTGCTGAAAGAGAAGGATTACGCTGATCTGATTGCTCATCAATGTTCAATTGTGACACCGAATGGGGAATTAAAATGGAATGCCACTGAACCACAACCAGGAAAATTTACCTTTGAGTCCGCAGATGCGATCGCTGATTTCTGCCAAAAGCATAATATAGAATTGCACGGGCACAACCTTTTCTGGCACATGGGAAAACCAGACTGGGTTCCTTATCCCCCCACTCTTAAGATGATCGAACGGCATATTACAGGAGTCATGGGGCATTATCGTAATAGCCCCGTTTTAAAGTCTTGGGATGTTGCCAATGAAATTATCGCTGATAATGAAAATGAAGCCGATAACGCTACCTACGGTTTGCGTAAGGGGGTAAAACCAGAATTGATTCGAGACTTGTTTAAAATTGCCGCTTCAGTTGATAACACCAAGAAATTTTACTTAAACGATTTCGGTATCGAAGGCGCTACATGGAAATCAGAGCATTTCTTAAAAATGGTCGAATATCTGAAGAATAATGGGGTTAAAATTGATGGGGCAGGTATCCAGTCACATCTATGGTTTTCTACTGCCTATGGTTTTGACGAAAAAGGATTTAATTCTGTCTTAAAACGGCTTAATGAGCTTGAAGTTAAACCATTAATCACAGAATTAGATATTATCATTGATACTCCACTGCCCGATAGCATCCAAAAGCTAGACCAGATGGTAGCCGACAGTTACAAGCGATATCTTGACCTGTGCTTTGCGGCTGGAGTTGATACTGTCATCACATGGGGGCTTACCGACCGTCATACCTGGATACGCGATGCCAACTGGATGCCAAGAAAAACCTATAGGGACAATCCAAATCTCTGGAAATTTCTGCGTCCGCTTCCCTACGATGAAAAGCTGCAACCCAAACTTGCCCGCAACGCTATTGCCAGGGCTTTTCAGGAATCAACTTAATAGTCCAAGCACACCTAAATAGCGCTTTTAAGTATCATTCTCAATGAAGTATGTGGGGAGATTCTTCATGAGGATGAAAGATAAAGTATATTGACTAATTGATGATTAACTGCATCTAAAAAGCTAGCAATGTTATCAGTAAAGTTTACCAGTACAGTATTTCATAAATTCGTGAAGAATTGAGTGACCTACTGCTAAGGCTTAACAAGACTCAATCATGCTACAAACTTGTGAAATTTCGTATTGAGAAATAGCAGCATTCTACTTTTTTTTTGTTGGCTTGGCATACTCCAAATTTCTCGTAAAAATAATGTGGCTACAAACCAAGGTTCTAGTAAGTAACGTCTCCAAAGTCTTTTCGGTTCAGACAACAACCGATATAACCATTCCAAGCCCACCTTTCCCATCCAGCGAGGAGGAGTAGGTATTACTCCTGCTACATAATCCATGCAGGCTCCACTAGTCAAAATAGTGTTGGAATGAATATGTTCAAGGTTTTCGGAAATCCAATACTCTTGGCGTGGCATACCCATACCCACCATTAATATATGAGGTTTGTAAGCATTAATTTCAGCCAGAGTAGCAAGATTTTCTTGACTATCTTTATCCATATCAATGTAGCCATGAGCGCAAGCAATCTCTAAACCAGGAAATCTCTGGCGCAAAATACTTGCTCCTTGTTCAGCAACTCCTGGCTTTGAACCTAGATAGAATACACGCCAGCCTTTATTAGCGGCTTCTGCCATCAAAGGCCATACCCAATCAGCATAAGTTACTCTTTGCTCTCGCTCCATTGGAAAACCCAACAGCTTTCCCATAAACAATAGAGGCATACCATCAATATGGATATATTCTGCCTTGGCATAAAAAGCTTGCATTTGTGGATCATTATGAAAGAGATAAAGACTATGCAAGTTGTGATTGGCAATAATCCATTTCTCATTCTTTTCAATAGATTCTTCAATCAATAAATTTAACTCTGGGATAGAGAGCGCATCTACTTTAACACCAAGAAGCTTATAAGAAAATAGATTTTTCATAACTTTAATTTCTATTTGAAAATTACGAGAGTTACTAGTCACAAAAAAAGCGAGTATTTAAAAAGCAAATGGTAGCAATATTTAAAAATTTAAATATTCTTAATTAAGAAAATTTCACTTTTCATGGTTAAACCCATTTTTTCACCTCATTAAGAATGACTTATTTTCATGAAGATTTCCGCGATATTGTGCGCTCTTGCCTTCCAGGAATATTTTTCTGTAATTAAGGTATATGCCGTATCTACAAGTGATTCATATTTATCAATATTTAAAGCTGCATCCAGCACTGTATTGGCGACTTCTTCAGTAGAGTATCCTGTTACTAAAAGATGTTCTAAGTGGCGAAACTCTTCTAACCCTCGCAGACCTTCTGGTGTTGAGACAACTAGCTTTTTACTAGCAAAATAATCTAACGCTTTATTGCGAGCGCCACCTGCTACTGCCTGTTTTGAGAATGGCAATAAAGCAAGATCAGCATATTTTAGATGGGCAATAAAATCCTCTCTTTTAGGTAGAAAACCTAAAAAAGAAATATTAGAGGGTGTTGATTCTGAAATCTCACCATTATCTCTACCAATAACAACAAAATGCACTTTCTGCTGATGGTTTTCCAGATATTTCGCAACCTCAATGGTCATTGACACAGACATATCATTACTTGGAAATTGAAATGTTTTGGGAGCAACAAGAACCACTATTTTAGCCGGTCTAAATGCTTGATAGGGGTCTTTATAGTGAATTGTTTCAGGATTTAATAAATCTTCAGTAACTCCATTGCCAATACTATAAATCTGCTGTGGAGTTTTACCATACCACTGGGAAATTAGTTTAGGGATTGAGTCACCCGCTGCAATAATTGGACTACCAGAAAATATCAAAATTCCCTGAGCAATATATGTCTTAACACATTGTACAAACTCTTTTAAAGGATTGGCAACTGAAAACAAGCGCATCCAGTATTCATACGCTGAAAATGTATGAAAATCTAGTACGAGAGAGGAATTTCTGTGTTTTTTAAGCTTCAGTGAGATTAAAGCAGCCAATCCAGGTAACGTTTCTTGAGCATAAACGATATCTGGACAAAACTCGTCTATGCATTTTTCTATAGCTTGAATATATGACTTCAGGCTTCTTGAACCAATTGAAGTAGAAGGTGCATAATGAACAGATGAACAATCTAATCCCATCTGAAAAACATCAAAATGTTCAGAAAGATACTTTCCTAGATAAAAAGGTCTAGTGAAGGCACCAAATGGTTGACTAGAATCGAGGGTTGAGACAATTAGTAAGCGTTTAGCCATAACAATAATTGCTGATTATTTCCAGATTTAATAAATTGATTTTTTTAACTGCATTTTTCGATTTATTGAAATGGTTATGAATTATCCAAATATCATTAGCTAATGACTCTACTGGAAAGATCAAATTCCTGAGTTAGTTTGGTTGATATCCTCAGAAAATGTTGGAGAAATTGCCAAATTTTTGTACCCAATAATTGCTCTGATATAGGGTAAAAACCAGTATAATATCCAAAATGGCCCAGAGTGTCTGCTACAAAATATAGTCCAGGGTCTCAATGGAAATCCTTTAATTTGCAGCACCTTTTTTAAGCGTTCTAATATACTTAATTTGGTATCAACCCAACTATTACGGATAGAATTTTTAGTACAAGTACCAATATATCCAGGAGCTACCCATATTTGACAACCCAATTTACGCGCTCTGAGGGCATAATCTAAATCTCCTAAACTGTGAATAAAAGCTGTATCAATATTGCCAACTTTTACAGCTACACTTTTAGGAATCAGTACACAGTTACCATACATAGCATCGCATTTTTGGATAACTGAAGTTGGTTCTAAAAATTCAAACTTGTTAGAATACCACTTTTTAGATTTTACTGCTCCTCCATAGGTTGCTTTTCCTGTCATTGGGTCTTTAGTTGAACCAACTACGATTGAGTCTGGATAACCTTGTTCAGTCAAATTTTGATGAATCTGTAATAATTTACTGACAGCATTTGCTTCCATAAATGTGTCATCATTCAACCACAGATAATAATCATATTGACTTTTTATCGCCTCACCAAAGGCGAGATGCATTCCTCCCACCCAAAATAAATTCCCATTACCCTGAAGAATGTGTACCTCTGGATATTCTGCTTTGATAGCCTGTGCAGTCCCATCAGAACTACCATCATCAGTTAAATAAATATCACAATGATTTTTTTGCTCATATAAAGTATGTAGACAGGCGAGAGTTGTATTACGCCTGTTATGACAGGTCATAACTACTGCTAGATTTGCTTGTTTCATCCCATTTACCTCATGCTAAGTTGTCTGCAAAGGAGCAATACAAATAATAAAGTTAAACGTAATCGAAGATGATTACGTTTAAAGTTTAGCCATTTTTTCTATCCAGCCACTCAGATTAATATCTAAATTAAAATTGCGTAATTTTTGTTCCATTCTTCTAACTACCAACATATATCGATGCAAAACTGATACACGAGGCATATTAAGTCTGACAACCTCTTGACACACCCAGCGATATTTTTCGGAATTGATATTAAATCTTTTCAATTTTTTGATTTGTGCATTCCAATCGTTATAGAAGAATAAGTTGAAATAATGAATGGAGATGATATCATCCCAATCTTTAACTTGTAATTCTGTTGATAAACGGTTATGTAAAGGTAATGGATAACTATAATTAGAAGGAAGATGTTCGACCTTTTCTTCCAAAGCACATAAAGTTACAGACAAAACAGATTGCTCAACAAAATAAATACCTTGGGGAGGAGTTATATCAAGGCGCATTACTTTTTCAAAATTCTCTTTCCAAGCTGTAAATATACCTGCACTCCTTCTCACAACAACCAAACCGGAATTCCAGTAGGCTCTGATTTTTTTCTTGCCAATTGGTGTATCAACAAATACCTCACGCTTTACTCCCAGCACTTCATATAGTTTTTGCCAGTACCATTCTTGAGAGTCTCGCGGCCCTGTAGAACCAATTCCCTGGCCATACTCAGGACGTAACCTAACGTTACAATTCACTGGCAATAAAAATTCCTTTGGTTCAGAAACAAAGCATTTGTCACTGTCTAGAAAAACTAATATTTCTGCATCGATATTTTGTTCTGCATAGGCACACGCCAGAGGCTTATTGGCTAAATAATAATCATGAAATTCTCGATTTATGGGGACTTGTTGATGATTTACCTGCAACGCTTCAAATGCTTTTTGGGTTTGCTTTGATATCGGTTCACCCACTCTAGGATGAAAACTATATATAGGTGTATCTTTTAATTCACCACAGAATTCACGAATACTTTCTGCAAGCATTATAGATTGGGCTTCTAAGCGACCAGGTTCTGTACAAATTATAAAAGCTATAGGTATTGGCATATTATGAAGTATTTATTTAGTAAGTTCATTACTCAATGAAGATTTATTGACGGTCATCAATATTTCCTTAAACAAAGCTGAATAACGACGTGCTTGAAGTTCCAAGGTGAATTCTTGTTCTGCTTTTTCACGAGCGTAAAATGACAGCTTTTGCAGCCTCTGTTCATTTTCGAGTACCCAGGTAATTCCTTTGGCAAAATCCTCAACTTCATAAGGTTTAGCCAAATAGCCGTTCTGCTGATGATCGACAATATCTTTTAAGCCAGTAGAATTAAATGCCACAACTGGAGTCCCGCAAGCGAGTGATTCAGAAGCTGTCTGTCCAAAAGATTCTTGCAGAGACGGGACAAGCATGACATCGGCTGCTGAGTAAACAGTTGCTAAAGATATATCATCATGTAAGTGTCCCAAATAGTGGGTTTTGAAGCCCAAATTAGGTGGATTATCGGGTTGAGATGCACCGAAAATAACGATCTCAAACTGATCTTTCCAGCCAGATTTGCTTAGTTCTTGTAGTGCTGGTTGCAGGTAATGAAAACCTTTTCTAGAGTCATTGGTTGCATCTAGCGCCCCAAATAGAATGAGTTGTTTATCCAGAGGTAAATTTAGTAATTCTCGCGCTAAACCTTGATGAACAGGTTTATATTTTTGAGTATCCAGCCCATTGGGAATTACTTCAATTCTCAAATTCTTAAACAGAGAACTAGACTTAGCGCATTCAGCTAACCAGGAACCGGGGGAAACAATTGTCAGATTTAAATTTTTCAATGCTTTGGTTTTACGTTGCCATACCCAATGAGATAAATCCCCATCCTTTTTGCTGTTTAGTTGAGGACAGGAACCACAAGAGATTTGGTAGCGATCGCAATCTCCAGTGTAGCTGCATCCTCCAGTAAATGCCCACATATCATGAATTGTCCAGACCAAAGGACGCTTTAGTTTAGCAATAGTTTCTATTTGCATAAAAGCTGCGCTAATCCAATGCAAATTAATTATATCTGGATTAATCTGAGCAACTTGAGAAATAACTCTATCTGGCAACCATTGAATAAAAAATGGAGTATTTTGCTTTTGAGAGTATAGCTTTAAAGGTAAAGTTTCTAATGTCAACTTTGCCTTGGCGATGCCTTGAAATAATCTGATCTTAGGCGCAATTACTGTTTTGTCATCAGTAGATTTTTCTTGCACCAGCATTTGTGATTGTAAGTCAATATTTTGTAACCCTTTGTGCAACCGATATGCAGCACGAGCCGCACCACCCGCCACATCCTGGGTACTCAGGAGCAAGACGTTCATATTAGTGTTATTGAACTTGAAAAAAATATTCTTGATAAAACTAATCCTCTATTGCAGAGAATCAATATTATTTGTTTGGCTTAATGCCTTCACAATATAACGAGCCTGGTAGATATACTGTCCCATCAGCATTAACATCCAAGACTTCATTACTAAAGTTTGGAATATCACTTGTATGGGCATCCATAAATTTAATATCTGAAAAGCCAACTCTTTCAAAGAGCGTTTTCATACTATAGCTATCATACATCCACTTATGTTTTTCACCCAGGGATGTTTCATCTATCATAGACTTGCGGACATAGCGTGGTATCAACTTCTTTACCATGTCAATATAGAGGTATTTAAATTTGTTTCTGAGTTGATTTTGATTGATCTTAAATACCTTTTGTAATACAGAAGAAGTATTCTTATTTGCTATCTCTTCTTTGATTTTAACACCTGTTCTTTCTTCTACATAGTTTATGGATGGTTCATCATTGTTTTCAAGTACTTCTCGCCAATAAGTTTTCATCAATCCCCCATGTTCTGTTCTCACCAATTGGTCGATCAACTCAATAATAACCCATTCATATTGTTTTCTTGCTTCCTCATTTTCAATACTGTCGATAATTCTTAAATATTCACGGCATGTTCGTTCTAAGTCAGGAACAACGATGCGTAAAATGCCTTGAGGTTTAAGAACTCTATAGCATTCTTTCACCAGCATTTCTCCTGTGTCCTTAGAGAAATGCTCTAGGACATGACTACTATAAATTACATCGAAATAATCTTTAGGGTATGGAAGTGGTTGCAGTAAATTATGGGCAATTACTTCCGGATGCTCAGAATTAAAATCTATATTGATCCATCCAGAAGAAAATCTGTGTCCACATCCAAAATTTAACTTTTTCATGCTTTCTCTCCTTTCAATTATGGAAGTATGTAAACTATTGACTTATTTATCAAACAGAATTCAGGAGTCAGGAGTCAGTTGGGTATTCTGTACGAGTGGCGTATGAATAACTAGGTT
>CAZZZY010000119.1:0-11161 GCA_964658545.1 uncultured Acetobacteraceae bacterium
TGCGCCTAACACACCCTACAAGAATTTTATTTTTACTTTATAAATACTCTCTTATACACTCCACACGTCACTCATTTACAAATTCAAGATTTGTCGAAGCGATCGCCACTGCACCCCACAAAGGCGCATCATCACCCAGTACCGCCGGCACAACTTCAAAATCAACCTCCGGTAAAGCCGTCTCCCGCGCCACCTGACGCACCACCCGCCAAAAATCCTCACCCGCCTTCATCACCCCACCTCCCAACACAAAGCGCTGCGGATTCATCAAATTCGCCACATTGCCAATACCCACACCCAACGCCCAAGCAGCCTTGTGCAAAACTTCCTTAGCCAAATTATCCCCAGCCGCCGCCGCTTCACTTACCAACTGTCCCGTCAGTAACCTTAAATCATCCCCCACCAAACCCCTCAAAACCTCTCCCCCTCTGAGTCCTTTGCGCCTCTGCGGTACCCTTCGGGAAGCCGCTAGCGCGTCTACGCTTTCCAAAATTTCCCTAACACTTTGCGCCATATAAGGCCCCGAAGCCAAACGTTCCACACATCCCCGCTTCCCACACAAACAAACTGGCCCAGCCGGATCTACAACAATATGTCCAATTTCCCCAGCCATTCCACCAGCACCCCGCCAAGGCTGGCCGTTAAGTATCCAACCACCACCCACGCCAGTGCTGACAGTTATATAAAACAAACTATCGTATCCCTGTCCCGCCCCAAAGCGATGTTCACCCAAAGCAGCAACATTGGCATCATTATCTACACCAACACTCACACCAAACTCCTCCTCCAACAACCCTTTGAGAGGAATATTTTCCCATCCAGCGACATGATGAGATAGTCGCACCGTCCCTGTGGAAGCATCAACAGGGCCGCCAAAGCTGACACCGATCGCAGCAGGTTTTGCGTCTTCTAGCAGCGAGTAAATGAGCGATCGCATAATTTCCAAGTCAGTGCTAGCATCTGCATTCACTGGCGAGAGACGACGTTCATAACGCAACCACTTTCTCGAACCGATATTTACCAATGCTGCTGCTAGCTTAGTTCCGCCAAAATCGAGAGCTAAAATTAATGTCATGGTTTTGAACCTTTCCAATAAATGCGATCGCACATTTTCTGGCACTCGATCAATAATGGATTGCTACACTGAAGTGCTTTTGTCAGATTAAATAAAGCTTTTAATAATAAATTATGGCAGGATGTGCGTTAGTTAGCTGCATCAAAAATCTGTTGCGCGGTTAAATTTAATTGAGGAAAGGTAAGTGATGAAATCGCAGTGTTGCCTTGAAACGGTGTCATTTGATATTCACCATCAACTAATTCGCAGACAAAAATAGTAGGTTGCTTAGGATTGCCGATAAACTTTCTTGCGCCCAATGCAGCATAATCAGCAATCCAATATTCAGGAATGCCCATTTCCTCATAATCCCTAAATTTATTGTAATAATCATCTCGCCAGTTAGTTGAAACAACTTCAATAACTATTGGAACCGATGCTGCTTGGCTTACTGTTGACTGTTTTTGAAAAAGCGGTTCATTGTCGAGATTATCAAGATTTAGCAGCAACACATCAGGCGAATAAGCGGATTCGGCAGTAGGAGTTTTGACTAATGCGGTTTTGGGTATAGTGTAGGAAAGGTTCAAGCGATCAAACTCGACAGTTAGCTTACGAGCTATAAATCCTACAACTTTTTCATGCGATCCGGTTGGGGGTGGCATTTCAACAATTACTCCCTTGTGCAATTCATAGCGTTTACCATCGTTGGGATACCATTCGCTAAATTCATTGAAGGCGAGTAATTTGGGCAAGGCTTGGGTCATAATCTTACCTCCACATCTGTTTTACTTTATCAAAATATTCACAATTTCCGTTGAAATAATTCAGTTTTGCATGGAAGTAGAAATATGCGATCGCCACAGCTAGATATTTGGATTAGTAAGTGTCGCCTTTACTAGCAACAATTTGTCACAATTGCCAAGCTTTATCTATTAAATTGAAACTATCAATGCTTTTTCTAGTAAGCTATCTCCACTATCTAACGCCTATTCACCGTGATTTAAGCAACATCCTAGAGGCAACAAACTGTAAAGAAGTCACAAAGATTCTTAAATACTTGCATTTCTTATTGACTTCAGTTAAAGTCAAAGCAGATACCTATCATCAAACCCTGACATGAGCTTCAGGAGGTTAGATTAGGTAAAACGCTAAATACCAAATTTGTTAATGTTGATTTTAGTGACGCTGATAACAATTAGTCACTAGTTTTCATTATTAACTTATCGCATATCAAGTACGGGGCTGTAAAGCATTTGCCCCTGATTTAATTGTTTTTATTTTTCTGAGCTAATTGACAATTATTTGCAATATGGATAGATCGATAGATAGTGTGGAAGAAATCTTAAAACAGTATGGCTTCCCAGAGCGATCGCTGTTTATTAAATGTTTCCGCATCTACCTTTAGGAATATGTCTCCCACAAGAGCGGCACAGAATTATATCTTTATGTGTAAAAACAGGATCTATAAGTAGCTATGTAGATAATTTCAGTAAAACTTTAAACAATTAGATTGTTGCTAGAAATATTTTTGATTGTAGTATCAGCTACATCGATATTGCAAGCAAGTTAATCGTCGGTAACGTTCAGAAAAGCCGAGTTTCCGCAAGTGAAAATTTATGGAATACCAGATAACAATAAAACTAGATACAAAATTAACGCCACTCATACGGAAAAATATCTCTTGACACTGTTTATCTTTATTGTGGAGAATTTATTAACCGGAAAGACCTCGATCAAAAATGATGTTATAAAGTGGCTACCTAGTTTTAATAGGGAAATGAATATTGCTCCTTTCTATCTCTTTTAGCCAAGGATATTGTAGCTAAAAACACAACTGTATTTTGTAATACCTTTTGTCCAGAAAATATGCTCATGAGTACAGCGAGATGAATACTTTTTTTTGTTCTGACGATTCACGGCAAGTAGGAGAAGATGTTATTGGTAGCGCCACCAATTATCAAACTTATATTTTAGTTGAGTGTCCTTTACCTTGGACATCAGAACCCTTTAATTCCAAATGGGTGCCCCAGAATTTGAGGATTTTAGTAGAGGAAGTCAAGCGTGCTAAACTACCGATTAGATTTCTTTTAATTGCTAATGATGTATCACACAAAGTAAATCGCACTACGCTTTTGATTTATCAAAAAAAAGAGGGACTAAGTAATGGATACCATCAGCAAGAGTTTAAGCTAGAAAATATTGAGCAAGTAGCAGCAGTTGTTCAAAAATGGTTATGGGGTATCATTTCCAATTCTGAGCTAGAAAGCAATGCAAGTAGAGATATTTTAGTTTGTACCCACGGTAGCCATGATAAGTGTTGTGCTAGATATGGCGCTCCTTTTTACTTCAATGTTAGAGCGAGTAATGCTGATTTGTGCTTGGATAATGTGCGAATTTGGAAATCATCGCACTTTGGTGGACATCGGTTTGCACCAACAGTTATAGATTTGCCAGAAGGAAGATATTACGGTCGTCTTGATCAAGATTCCTTTAGATCGGTTTTAACTCGTACTGGCGATATTCAATGCTTACACAAAGTCTATCGAGGCTGGGGAATTCTGCCTGCTGCACTTCAGATTTTGGAAAGAGAACTAATCCTTTGTAACGGATGGGATTGGTTTAACTACAAAGTCGCAGGCAAAATTTTGGAGCAAAGTTTAGACAATAATACTATCTTAGCTGAACTAAGTTTTGAACAACCTTCTGGTTCTTTTTACACTTACCAGGCTAAACTTGTGAAAGATGAAACTAAGACTCAACAACTGAAGAGTTCATGCAATGCTACAAAAGAGTTGATAGTTAATAAATATGCTGTAAGTAGTCTATGGATTACTTCTAGTAAGGTAATGAGTTATAGTACATAAAATTGTAGTGATTTTAAACGCAGAGAGAGTTTAAATTCCAAATCCTCAATCAAGATAAAGCCATATTTAAGACTTTCCTTAACAGAACTTGGTCTTCTAATTTGGCTTTTAAACGACCATTTTCGATATCTCGAATCCAGCTTTGGCTTTTACCTGTGAGCTTTGCTAACTCCCTTTGGGAGAGATTCAAATTTTTTCGCGCCTGCAAAATCTGTTCACCCAGCAAATCGTTTGTAGCTTTGGGCTTCCTTTTGGCTTTAGCAGTTCGCCGTTGCTTTTTTTCCGATTCTGAGATTTGCTGTTCCCATTCTGGTGGGAGTTCAAAAGCCAAAATCCGTGCATTCATTAGCAGATTCCACTTACCACGGGGGCCTGTATCTGTGAGGCGAGTTTCAGCACCACCGTCGTTAGTCCAAAATTCTAATGCTTCATCTGGATCTTCGGGAAGATCAACTAACTTCGCCCACAAAGGTTGAATTTCTGGTGGGTAGGTAACGGGATCGAAAAGTGGTTTCATTCCATAGTGATTGAGAATTTCTAAATCGCTTTCAAAGGTTCGCAGCAGACGTTTGCGTTCTTCCCGTTGTCTGGATGCAAGAGCAACTTTTTCTTCACCGTAAGCAATCCGCAGCAAGGTAGGAATAGTAATGCGTTGTTCTTTGCCCATTTTGGTTTTAAACAGCAACCACAGCATTAGTCGGACTGCGCCTTCATGTTGCTGCCAAATGCTCATAACTGTGGTTAGCAGCGTTTTGGGAAGACTACCATATTGATAGAATGCGGTTCTCTCTTTACACGCTTGTTTGTTTAAGAAATATTGCGCCCATACACCTGCTCTGACTTTAAAAGTTAGCCCAATCAGATATTTGCATCCAAGATTGTCTTCTTGAAAGTGGTGCTGAATATCTACTAAGTGCCACAAGCGGCTGTTTGTAACAGAGAATCCGTTAATTCGACCTTGTTGGGGCCAGTCAATGGAGATAATAAGGGAGCAAGCTTGCTGGACAAGATTTTTCATTAAAGCTAGCTTGGCAGCTTTGCTTAAATCTTTGCGTTTCTCCATCCCCAAATATTTCTCGATTTGTCGCTCATCGATCGCAAATTCTTGCTCCCAAGGTTGATCTAATGCTGTAACATAAGCTGCAAAAATCAGATGTATGCAAGCGGCTCTGATGTCAAGCCCCTCAATTGCTGCTATATCCGTGGCTTTGTCGTTAACCTTGAATGGATCTTGAATGTGAAACGCGATCGCACCCCTGCCTTGATTGACTTGTCGGCTGTAACTGATGTAGCCTTCTTCATCGGTTTCCCAATGTAGGGATGTGCGTTGCGCCAGTACATTACAAGCTTCCCAAATAGCGATCGCTGAAGCAAATGGGTTATTCTTGCCGTTAGAAAACAAGTCTAAACTGGTAGCATCCCTCGGTTCAACTTTGCATCTCCCTTTTTTAGACTGCCAAGGAATGGGAGAATTAGTTGGACAAGCTATTACACATTGCGGTTCTGAATAATAGCCCTCACAATTATTACAAAGACCAGGATCAATCCAATATTCATTGTCCTCTATTCTGATTGCACCCGTAGGACATTGGGGGCGGCAGTTGTCACATCCAACGCAACTGTTGTTAGGAATTGTATAAGGCATAAGGCTCTTTTCCCACTCTAATCGTTGAGATGTCTGTCTCAGTTCTCCCCTGGATGAGTCCTGTCTATTCATGACTCGCTACCACATAATCTTTCTGGCGAGAATAATCTTTTCTCACCCATTCACTCCCCACATCCATATTTTGACTTCACATCCAACTGGAAGCTATTTAAGGCTTCTAAACTGAGCCTGATAAAACTTCTTTATTAACTATACATTTCATGAAAAAAATGATTAATTTGTTCGCGCCGAGCTTAGAAAAATATCTTAACATTTATTTAACTACGTATTTAATGAACATTTTATCTTTGCCTACAAAGTTTTTTCAGGACATAATTCAAGTCTGCTGTAATTGGATATCATCTGAATTTATTAATAATTTTAATATTTAATGCACGCTCGGATTCTGCCATGAAAATTACAGTTCCTTCATAAATGGATTATGTTTACTTCATAAATCCATTATATTTATTTAAATCGAAAATCGATGTTTATTTTGTCATCATTTATCTAAATATTTAAATCAAATTACATTGAAAATTGTTGCTTTATACAATACATAAGACATATATCAAAATGTAACTGATGAACATTTATTCTTGTATATGTGTATACTGTTTGTCTAGATTTATTTGTCTAAAGCTAAAAGTATTTGAAAAATAATATCATCACTTTTATCGATATACTTGCGTTTGCACGAGGCTTTACCGACGAGGGTAGGTTTCAAACCTGTAATTTATGCGTGTCTCCTTTCTATGATTTGCATGAGAATAGCTGATTAGCGGCTGCTGTATCCAGTCAGATATTGAGTCAGAGACGGGGATCGTAAGCATGAGGAAATTTGAAGCATTAATAATTATTATTGGCAATAATTTGCATTTATTTTTAATTTAAAAAATGATTTCTCATTGTGTTCAGAGTCATCGATTTTTTATGAAGCGAAAGTAAGTTTTGAATACAAAATAATAAAAGATTAGGATAATATGATGATTAATGCACAAACAGATTGACAGGCAAAATTGCCGAGGATTTATTCATGGCACAACTAACAGGTTTGACATTTGGCGGTAAGACTTGGACACCAAAATTTGCTCAGGAAATTAACAAAGATAAATGTATCGGCTGTGGCAGATGCGTTAAAGTGTGCGGGTACAATGTGCTAGGTTTGAAGGCGCTCAACGAAGAAGGCGAATTTGTAGAAGATGAAGACGATGAAGAAATTGAACGGAAAGTAATGGCAGTTACTTCTCCAGAGAACTGTATTGGTTGTGAAGCGTGTTCACGGATTTGTCCCAAGAATTGCTACACCCACGTTGCAGTAAATAATTAAGATTTTTGGAGTTAGTCAAAATTGTTGTTCATTCAAGGAGGTACTGTTTGTATAAAGCGCAAATGTGCTAGGCAAGGTAACTTGAGGGGAATATTAAATATTTACCTGAACTAATAAAAAGTTCACAGTAAACAAATCCGTAAGTCGCAAATTGTTCGCTATTAACAAAATTAAACTTGCTGCTAATATAGCCTAATCAATATTAGGTAAACAGTGCCCTCTTGGAACAACTAGCTTTTATGAAAGCAGTGGGCTAACTTTGTGGTATGAGTTGAAATATAATTTATATTTTTTTGGGGGAAAGATATGGAAAAAATCTGGAAGTTTCCCCCTTTTTTTATGGCTACACGTTAGAAAGTTAATAAGTGAAAAGGAAATGGGAAATGGGGAATGGGGAATGGGGACTAAATAACAATGCCCAATTACCAATTACCAATCCCCAGTACCTTTAAAGACGGTTTACAAAGCAGGTAGCATATATGCAACAAATTCCTGTTTCACTATGGACTCTGGTTGCTGGGATAGTAGTTACAGCAATCAGCATTTGGATCGGTCAAAACCACACTCTCATGCCGATACAGGCATCATTACAAGCGCCTTTGGTAGACGGGTTTTTCAACGTCATGTTTACCATTGCGATCGCACTCTTCTTGGTGGTAGAAGGAACTATTGTACTTTTTTTGATTCAGTTTCGTCGCCGCAAGGGTGACGATACCGATGGCGTGCGAGTGGAAGGTAATGTTCCCTTAGAAATCTTTTGGACGGCAATTCCAACAGTGATTGTCCTCTGTTTGGGTATCTACAGTGTAGATGTTTTTAACCAGATGGGCGGTTTTGAACCTGCGGGTCATCCTCACTCAGCAGGTCATGTTGTTAGTATGCCAGGAAATGCTCTTGCAGCTACACTCAACGATACTTCTAAAGCAACAGTTACCCCAACAATCGGTATTGGTGCATCTCCTCAAACCTTGAACAAACCAGCCGATTTAGTTGTTGATGTCAAAGGCATACAGTACGCCTGGATATTTAACTACCCTGATAGTGGCATTACTTCTGGGGAATTGCATATACCCGTCGGTGCTGATGTCCAACTCAACCTTTCAGCACAAGATGTAATTCATTCATTTTGGGTACCAAACTTCCGCCTGAAGCAAGATGCACTTCCCGGTATCCCTACCGAACTACGATTTGTCGCCACCAAACCAGGTACATATCCCGTAGTTTGTGCTGAATTGTGCGGTGGTTATCACGGTTCAATGCGGACACAGGTAATTGTCCACACACCAGAAGAATATGATAGCTGGCGGACAGAAAACCAGATTGCTCAACAGCAAAACCTCAATCAAGTCGTTGCAGTGAGTGAGTCCCCGTCTTGGCGGTTTCCGGCGTTAGCGCAAGCGGTAGCGAGGAACGAGCGTCTGGGGAACTCGCTAACCCAAAGGGTTAATCCCGCCGACTTATCAACATCAGAGTTTCTCGCGCCCCACACCCATGATATGGGAATCAGCGCAGCAACTCTAGAATCAGTAGTCATGAGTCATTAGTCAAACGATTTTGGATTTTAGATTTTAGATTGGTTCCACCTACAAAGGATGGGACATAAACCAAAAAATTCTTTTAATCCAAAATCTAAAATTGCAGGACGTTTGACCCTGGACTCCGCATAGTGGTAAAAAATATGACGCAGGTAGAATTTCCACTGAATAATCCACCAGAAGGAAAGAAACCGGAAATGGTGGCTGGCCACACCTCCCATCCGAAGGCGTGGAAATGGCAAGATTATTTTACATTTAATGTTGACCACAAGGTTATTGGTATTCAATACCTGGTGACAGCGTTTGTCTTCTATCTCATTGGCGGATTGATGGCGATCGCGCTGCGGGTGGAATTAGCAACACCAGAGGCAGACTTACTCGACCCCAATCTGTATAACGCTTTCATGACCAATCACGGGACGATTATGATCTTCCTGTGGATTGTTCCTAGCGCCATTGGGGGATTTGGTAACTACTTGGTGCCGTTAATGGTCGGTGCTAGGGATATGGCTTTCCCGAAACTGAATGCGATCGCCTTTTGGTTAAATCCACCAGCCGGATTACTGATATTAGGTAGTTTTATTTTTGGCGGTTCGCAATCTGGTTGGACAGCTTACCCACCTTTGAGTTTGGTGACAGCACCAATCGCTCAAACTATGTGGATACTAGCGATCGTTTTGGTGGGAACTTCTTCAATTTTGGGTTCGCTAAACTTTGTGATCACCATTTTGATGATGAAGGTTCCTAGCATGAAATGGGATCAAGTACCCTTATTCTGCTGGGCAATCTTGGCAACCTCCTTGCTGGCGCTACTCTCCACACCAGTATTAGCAGCCGGTTTAATTCTGCTGTTATTTGACCTCAACTTTGGCACCTCCTTCTTTAAACCAGATGCAGGCGGTAACGTTGTAATTTATCAACACTTATTCTGGTTTTATTCTCACCCGGCAGTATATTTAATGATTCTGCCCATCTTCGGCATTATGTCGGAGGTAATTCCAGTTCACTCCCGCAAGCCAATTTTTGGTTATAAAGCGATCGCTTATTCTAGTGTAGCCATCTGCGTTGTGGGTTTGTTCGTTTGGGTACACCATATGTTTACCAGTGGCACACCCGGTTGGATGCGGATGTTCTTCACCATCTCTACTCTTATAGTTGCAGTTCCCACTGGTGTGAAGATTTTTGCCTGGGTTGCTACTCTCTGGGGTGGTAAAATCCGCTTCACAGGTGCGATGCTTTTCGCCATTGGCTTGTTGTCCATGTTTGTCATGGGCGGCTTAAGTGGTGTGACGATGGGAACAGCGCCTTTTGATGTTCACGTCCATGACACATATTATGTTGTCGGACATTTCCATTACGTCCTGTTTGGTGGTTCCGTGTTTGGCATTTACGCAGGCATTTATCACTGGTTCCCCAAAATGACCGGACGAATGCTGAATGAAAGCTTGGGACGGATTCATTTTGCCCTCACCTTCATCGGCACTAATCTGACCTTTTTACCCATGCACGAGTTGGGTTTAAAAGGAATGCCCCGACGAGTGGCAATGTATGACCCCCAATTTATCGACCTCAATCAAATTTGTACCTTTGGTTCAATTGTTTTGGGGATATCGGTAATTCCTTTCGCCATCAACATAATCTACAGTTGGCTGAAAGGGCCCTTAGCAGGTGATAATCCTTGGCAAGCTTTGACTTTAGAATGGACAACTAGCTCACCACCCGCAATTGAAAACTGGGAAGTGTTACCGATTGTGACTCATGGCCCTTATGACTACGGTCACGAGCATAGTACTGAAGTACACCCATCCGCAACGCCGGAAGCTAGTGCTTAGTTGGTAGAGTAGCCCTTTCAAGGTGACTCGTAAAATCTCTTTTTTCTCTCAGCGCCTCTGTGGTTTAAAAATAATTTATTTAACCACAGAGGCGCTGAGAACACAGAGTAAAGAGATTAAAGAAGGGTTGAACGGGGATTTTGGATGAAGAATGAAAATTTGCCTCTTCAGACTTCATTCAAGCTTCCACAACGACACAGTGGATAATATTGTCAAAAAATCTATGACTATAGCTACAACCACGAGCGAAGATCACAGTGCAGGACACGAAGAACATCCAGATTTAAGAGTTTGGGGACTGTTGACGTTCCTTGCTTCTGAATCCCTGATGTTTGCGGGATTTTTTGCCACTTATTTGTTTTTTAGAGGTACTACAGCCGTTTGGCCTCCAGAAGGGAGTGAAGTAGAACTACTTGTGCCGACAATTAACACTATTATTTTGGTGTCTAGTAGTTTCGTCATTCACTTCGGTGATACAGCGATTAAAAAGAATAACGTCAAGGGAATGCAACTGTGGTATGCAATTACTGCAATCATGGGGGCAATTTTCTTGGGTGGTCAGGTTTATGAGTACTCAACATTAGGATATGGTCTGACTACCAACGTCTTCGCCAACTGCTTTTATATCATGACTGGGTTCCACGGTTTGCACGTTTTTGTGGGACTGTTATTGATATTACGTGTATTGTGGCGATCGCGTCTTCCCGGCGAATATTCTGCAACCAATCATACCTTCATCGAAATGGCAGAAATTTACTGGCACTTCGTAGATATTATTTGGATTGTTCTCTTTACCCTAGTATACGTTCTCACGTTGTTTTAAATGGGGTATGGGGCATTAATAATTCGTAATTCGTAATTATGTTGAGTTATTGCCCAATGCCCAATTCCCAATTCCCAT
>CAZZZY010000119.1:11171-11772 GCA_964658545.1 uncultured Acetobacteraceae bacterium
TCCCATTCAGTAGTTAATTATGCAAGCTAATACAAACAAATTCTCATGGTTCCAGGTTCCAGAGGATATCAAAAATCTATTAATTTTAGCTGCACAAAACTGGGAGAATACATCAGAGTCCGAAAAATATATTCAACAAGCTTTAGCCAAAACTGGTGAAAATACAGATGTCTTGGTAGCAGCCTATAGATTTTTCTATTATAAGAATAATTATTCTCTCGCATTACAAACAACAATCAAATTATTAGATAAAATTAAAGAAGTAGAAAAATTGCCTGATGACTGGGAGCAACTTGAGCCTATATTAGTCAATCGTCAAGAAGACCCACAAATTCGATTGTACTTAAATGCTTATGCTGCTTCTGGATTAGTACTAGCAAAGTTAGGAGAAATTGAGGAAGCAAAAGAAATCAGCACCAGAGTCAAACAGATAGACGACAAGAATGATTTTGGTGCCGGGATTCTCCTGGATATTTTGACACGTCCAGCAGAAGAAGATGATTAATTAGTCAATGCAGTTCTCTGCAAAAGAGTGGGGAGTGGGGGGCGGAGGAGCAGGAGAAGAATAAGGCCAGGGTGGCTGAACTAAAGGCGATCGCCA
>CAZZZY010000120.1:0-11698 GCA_964658545.1 uncultured Acetobacteraceae bacterium
CAAAAACACTAGCACCCCATCTCAAAAACACTAGCACCTATACCCCAATAAATTTTTCTAAGACTTATCAGGTGTGGATTACAGGCTTTGAGTACTATTCTAATGAATTTAATAATCTTAACGGGGCTGGGGTAAACTGTTTTGTGGAGAGCGGCTGATATAAATCGTATAGGATTTACGCAGAGATTCCCCTCTACCCCCCAACATTCCTGAGCGAAAGCTGAGTGAACTAGGGGGGACTTCTTAATCTCTCTTTTGAGAGTAAGATGAAACTACATTCCCGAATCTGAGCGCGTTCTTTCTGATTGAATAATCCTACGTTTTGTGAAAATGTTGGTAATTTTTTAGTGGTCAGTAGTCAGTGGTAATTAAAAAAAAGCTGACTACTAATGATTGTGAAAATTACCGTTTACACATATTTTAATATCAAAACTGTTTCAGATAAACAGCAAAGGATATTTTCTTACTGGGTGCATACTACCTAGCAAGGGAGAGCCAAGATGAAAGCCAAACTTTTAAATGTTCTTACAGTTTTCGTAGTTACTTTAGCAGTGCTTTCTCCAGAACTAGTAGTATTTGGCATAATTTGGGAGCGACATCTAGATTTAGTAAAATCCCAGAATTTAAGCTACGAAGTGAACAAGACTACTCAAGATACTCCCGCCTTGGCTCCCCAGACAGAGGTTACACATTCCCCTCAGACTAGCATCCAATCATCTGACCGTAATGTGATTCATCAAATGCTGACTGTTGCTGAACAATATAAATTTGCCGCTATCTTGCAATGGTTCTTCTTGTTAACCCCTATTTGCGTTGGGTTAGGGATTCTCTTTTACGACAGATATCTTGTGCATCGGGCGGCTGTTTTAAAAGAACAAGTTGAAATGTTAGAAAGACTATGGCATCAAAGTATCGAACAGTAATCAATTCACAATTTACTCACTACAATCAACAAAATTACCATGTCAGAACAACGCCAGCAATTGTATTTTAATCTGATTGATGAGTTACTCAAATGTCCTAATGGTCAAGAACCAGAAATTTTAGAATCTAAGCCAGAATTGATTGATTCTGGTTTCGTAGAAACAATGTTACAAGTAGCAACTATGTTTGCCCATGAAGGCAATCAAGATGGGGCAAAATTCTTATTTTTTGTGGCGCGTGAGCTAGCTAAAGAATTGGGTTTATACCCGGAAGTTCCCAATACTGAAGTTGCAAATACTGAAACCGCAAATAAGGAGTAAAAATGCTGTTGACTTCAACGGATGCGGGGCAAATAGCTTTAGAACTGCTCATGGCAGATTGGAATATTTCAGAAGAGAACCGGGAATGGTTTACAATCTTTAACTCTCGTCTAATTGGCGAGAGTTGGTACACTGTGGAATTAGGTATAGAAGGATTTCCCGATAGATGGTTTATTCAAGTATATGACACTGGAGCGTGCGATCCAAACTATACATTTATATCACCAATCCGTGGTTCTGAAGGATTTACGGACTTTGTAAATGTGCCGGATATCATAGCAGAGGTCTTAGTTTGTGAACGCAATGCTCGATAATAATTAAAAATTCAACATTTAGAATTCAATATTGAAATGTGCTAATTAAATACATTTTATTTGAATTCATGATTTTTGATATCAAACTATTTGGGAGCATCTCACCTTTGCAAATGTGGCGATCATCCCAAAATGTTAACCTACGACTTTGCAACGGGTATTCAAAGCAATACTTTGATATTTAACTCAATACAAATATGCTTTACGCAAATCGGAGGTGATACCAAATAAGGTACACCTCTTTTTTTTGTAATATTTAATATTTTATTTAAGCCTGATCAGGTATTTTGTCATATTTAATTGATAGAATTATGTTATATTAAATAGCGTGATGGACGCTACAGAAATATCAGTTACAATGATTGCTGAAGATATCTTAGCCAAAGAATTCACAAGAGTCCTCAACCACTACTACCCAAAAGTTGGGGAATTACTAGACGGGTGTTATGTGAAAGTCATTACCTGTTTTTGGGGACGACCTGCTAGACGCTTGCAATATATAGGAATTTATTGCTCTGCCGAAATGATTTCCTATGTGCAAGCCCACAAAGAAATTCTCAGAGAAGTAGCAGGGAATATGGGTCTAGTGCAGGTAGTTTGCATTAATGCCAAGCGATTATTGCGCGATCCGATGTCGAAGGTCAAACACAACAACCCACGTCTATGGTTGGAGTTGCAATGGGTTGCAAATTAGTCATTCATCGCATTATTTGAGAGAAGTAAAATGTGTTTGTAGTGAGGACTTTAGTCCTCAAATATTTAAGGACTAAAGTGCTGACTACAAACCTATCGGTCACTAGAATAGCCAGCACAAAGTATCAACGCAAGTAATGAAAACTGGAATTTTCTGCAATTACGATAATCATCACCAAGATGCTCGTCGTGCCATCTTTGAGCAAGTCGCGCTGATAAAACAGGCGGAAGGTTTAGGTTTTGAGTCAGCCTGGGTGAGTGAACATCATTTTAGTGAATCCAATCTCAGCCCGTCTATGTTGCTGTTAATGGCACACTTAGCGGGAATGACTTCAACTATCCAATTAGGCACTGCGGCAGTGTTGCTACCATTCCATAACCCAATTCGGGTAGCGGAAGATATTGCAACTCTGGATAACCTGTGCAATGGGCGATTATTATTTGGGGTTGCTAAAGGCGGCCCCTTTCCTCAACAAAACAAGCATTTTGCGACACTCCCCAGTGAAGCGCGTCCCAAGATGCTAGAGGCGATCGCACTAATTCAAAAGCTCTTATATGAAACTGATGTATCATTTAATGGCAAGTATTTTCAATGCGATCGCCTGACAATTTACCCCAAACCATTGCAGAGTCAAGTACCAGTATATGTTGCCACTGGCGGCGATGACGGTATCGAACTTGCTGCTAAACATTCCTTCAGCTTAATGGGTGGGCCGCCATTCTCCCTACACAGATTGAAGGATACTGTTGCTAAATATCGAGCCTTAAATTCTAGTGGTGCAGAAAACTTCGTGCTGGCACGCTTTTTTTATGTTGGCAAAACATTTGATGAAGCAGTGAGTGAGGCATTGCCTCTCATCCGCCAATTTAGCCAGAAAATGAAAGCTAATTCGGCTCAAATATTGCAGAATAGTGCGAATTCCAACCAAAAACCATTTGACCGCACAAATATTTGTTTCGACGAAGATTATTTGATTGAGAATTCAATTATCGGTGATGTGGAGACTTGTCGAGACAAAATCAAAAAATTTCAAGACGAATTAAATTTAGCTACCCTAGCACTCAAACCCTCATCTGCGGATTTGCAAAAAAACCTGGAGAGTTTGACGCGCTACAACCAAGAGGTGCGAAATTATGTCTTCTAAACTATACCTGCTTCCGCCCGATGATTTACCTCCCACTGAGGTAACAAAACAGGATGGAATGTTGCAGATGGAGCTAGAACAGTCTACTGGCAGATGCTTCTATCTAGCTTGCGATCGCATTACGCGAGTTTTGTTGTCTAATTGTCAGTGGTATCTTACAACAAATGCTAGCATCCTAACATTAATTGTTGACTGCCCTGACTTAGTATCTTACTGGCATATAGTCAGCAATATTCCCCAGTTGGGTAATAGGTTAGAGCGGTTTGCTAGCAATGGCAAAATCCGCGTTTATCCGCCATTTGGCAAAGGGAAACCGTTTGAAATCAGCGTAAATGAAATATCTGCTTATCGAGATTGGCTTTGAGGTCAATAGGCACACACTGGGAATCACAAAAAATATAGCTGATTCATCCTTATTACACCCTGTACTTCTAAAGTTTGGACTTTGGACAAAAAAGACTTGTTCGCCTAAATATACGCGAACAAGTCTATTGAAACACTATTGGCAACGCATCGGGAGGAAATAGAAGCTTATTCCTTTGCCAAAGACTTTTATTTCCTTTTAGGGCTATCCCTTTCAAGGTGTTCAACGAAAATACGTTGTTTCAGTGCTATCATCCTGAGTTCTCTGCTCAGATTTTGGGCTTTTTGAAGGTTGAAATCACCAATTTTCGTTCCGAATTTCACCACCTTGAAAGGGATAGTCCTATCTTTATGCGGAAAATCGGGTTATTCAAGAGAATTTTTTATAAAATTTAGAAACGAGATATAGGATTACTATTTGATTTTTGAACAACACGTAGGGTGTGTTATGGCGAAGCGTAACGCACCATTTTCAAGGGTTTGGTGCGTTAGACTAAAGTCATAACGCACCCTACAAATACTTAATTTTTTTTAGAAATCAAACCGGATTCCTATATTTACTTATTATTGGGGCAAAGCTTATGATAAAAGTTTATAAATTTAAACCAGATTTTTACCCAAAGCTTTGCCCAAAAGCTAGTGTTTGCTTACGCCAAAATCGCCATTCCTGAAGGAGGCAAATCAATTCGCACAGTTGCGCGACGGTCGTTATGATGTTGCACAGTTACAGTTTGATTCTGCCGTGAATCGCGTAAATCGGCATCTCTCCAATCACTTTTGTATAAAAAAGTCATTTCCGAGTCATGAGGATGCATATAAGTATCTACTGTCACTTCTGCACCCCGATTTTCTAAGCCGTTGGTATTCAGCACCATCAAAACTTCTGTGTCAAATAGCACTTGTGACCAAGCAACTAATTCCCCTTGTCCGGGAATGGAGAAGGGGTAGTTATAAAAGGATGTTTCGCGCAGGTAGTGATGTCCACAGCGCAAAGCTTTACCAATTTTATCGTGACTGTTGCGAATTCGGGCGATCGCAGCTATCCGTAAATAGGTAGGATGGTCGATATCGAAGAAATGACAGTCTGCTGTTTGAAACGCGCCAAAAGCACCACCAAACATCGCTTCTTTGATATATCTATCTTCGGCAAACCTTCCGCCTTCTATGCTGTAATCGTGATAACCTTCATTCCCATCAAAAGCCTGTTCTGTTCCATAATAAATAGCAGGGATTCCTGGCATAGTTAATTGCACGCCAACAGCATGAGCAACTTGCTCATAAAGATGAGGCACATTGCTGTATGCGGCAAATCGCTGCTTATTAGTATCATCATCTAAGATAGAGACATGATATGTCCCAATTTGGCGATATTCTCCAGCGAGATGGTTTTCGCTATACAAATCGAAAAATTGCTTGGGATGTACTAACCCTTTTGCGAATGCAGCCAATTCATTTGGGGTTTGTACGTTATCTAATACAGCACTCAGGTTACGAGCAATAATGTCTATGTAAGCACCAGCCATACTACCGGAAGTTATTTCCCCAGTCAGTAAAAAGTTTTCTTTACCGATAGATTCAGCGTATTCACGAATAGCTGTGCAAAATTTGCGGGAATCTTCTGGAGAAACGTGCTTGAGGCTATCTATCCGCAAGCCATCGCAGTCAGAAAGAGCAATCCAATATTGATAAACTCTGGCTAAAGCTGCAATTACATCATTTCTGTTGAACCAGTTATCAGCACTCTGGTCGTATATTACATCTAGGATTACATACATCCTGCGATCGTGGGCAGCATCAATTAAGTCTCTTAAATCTTGACGAGTACCAAATTGGGGGTCAACATCTAAAAATTCTTGAATGCGATCGCTGTGGTAAGCTTCTAACTCAGAACGTTGTTGCCAAGGTGGATTAATCCAGAGCGTTGTTACTCCCAATCGTTGCAAGTAGTCTAATTTACTCTTAATTCCTTTAAGAGTACCACCAACAAACTTTGTCCTTGCTGCCATCCAGTCGGCTTTGTCTTTAACCTGGAATTTGGAAGGGTTAGCGCGGTCAAAAAGTTCTCTCTGATTTTCATTATCGTCACTGAATCTATCTAATACCAATTGGTACAAAAACTGGTCGCGCCAACTGATAGGACTCGGATAAACTCTCCCTCGTGGTTTCAGGTTTGTTTCGGAGAGTTGCTGGGGTGTCAATTCTTCAACTTTAGCCATGAGGATTTACGCACTGAGAGGAAAATAGCGGTATGCATTTTCTATGTTAGAAAAAATACTTCAAATTTTCATGAAACCATAGAGGGATTTAGTAGATGATAGGTTTTAATTTAAACGCATAGGCGCTTCGCCTTCCCGCAGGGTAGGTACGCAAAGGAAAGCGCAGAGGGACGCAGAGTTTTTGCTACAAGGATACATTTAGCCAGGTATACCAATTCTCTAACCCAGCACCAGTAGTTGCAGAAACTTGAAAAATCTTAATTTGGGGATTTACTTCTTTAGCATAAGTTATGCACTTTTGAACATCAAATTGCAGATAAGGCAGCAAATCAATTTTAGTGAGAATCATTACATCACTAGCACGGAAGATATGCGAGTATTTTATCGGCTTATCTTCTCCCTCCGTAACCGAGAGAATCACAACTTTTGTATTTTCTCCCAAATCAAATAAGGCTGGACAAACCAAATTTCCCACATTTTCAATCATCACAACTGAATTCAGAGGCGGATTCAGTTGTTGTAAACCCCTGTCTATCATTGATGCATCTAAATGACAGCCTGTTCCAGTATTGATTTGGATGACTTTAGAACCTGTTTCTTTAATTTTTTTGGCATCATTAGCAGTTTCTTGGTCGCCTTCAATGACACTGATAGATAATTGATGTTTTAAATCATTGATGGTTCGCGTCAAAAGAGTTGTTTTCCCTGAACCGGGAGAACTCATTAAATTTAAGGCGAGAATATTTCTACCCTTAAACCATCCCCGATTTTGGGCAGCTATCAGGTTATTTTTTGCTAAAATATCTTGTTCTAAAGATATCGTTGTATTATGTATTTTGGCATGAACTTCAGGTGCTTCTATATGAGTGTCATGACTGTGGGAATGAGTTATGATACTCCCATCTGGTAAAGTGTGAGTATGATGATGTTCAGCTTCATCTGTTTCTAGATTGGTAATTTTGGCTTCGCCATCATCAGAACAACCGCAGGTTATACACATAATTCCTCTATTTCTATTTCTTTAATTTTCAGTTCTTCACCAGTAATTAAATCTAATTGCCCGCTACCGCAGTTACAAATTCCAAACGGTTTATCTAAATAAATCTCTGCACCGCATTGGCGACATCGCCCTAAACCTGGGATTTCTAAAATTTCTAATGTCGCCCCTTCTAAAATTGTACCTTGAGTGCAAATATCAAAACAAAATCGGATAGCGTCGGGCATAATGGCTGAAAGTTTACCAATTTCTAATAAAACTCGCTGCACTTTTGCACCTTTGGCATTTTCAGTTACAATTGCCACAATATTTTGAGTAATTCCAAGTTCGTGCATACTATAAAATCTATTAAATGTACTTCCAAACCAAACAGTGATGCAACAACTTCTCTATTTTTTATCTCTCTGTGTCTCTGTGTCCTCTGCGCCTCTGTGGTTCGTTTATTAGATAAATTATTTCTTGGAAATCTCACAAATTAACAAATTCGTGGCAATTGGTCGCCTACCAACATATCAACAATTCTTTCAGCACCAAAAACTGTTTTTAACAATACAATACCTGGGGGTGAAGAAATAACTTCGCCAATAATACAAGCATCTTTACCTGCTAGGTGAGATTTCATAGCTGATAAAACATTATCAGCATTCTCTTTTGGAACCACTACAACTAACTTACCTTCATTAGCTAAATACAATGGGTCTAAACCGAGAATTTCGCAAACTCCGTTGACTTCTTCACGCACTGGAATAAATTCTTCAAAGAGGCGAATTCCCACATTAGAACTGAGGGCAAATTCATTTAATACTGTGGCTAAACCACCACGTGTAGCATCTCGCATAGCATGAACTTGGGGACATACATGGAGAATATTTTCCACTAAACTATGTAACGGCTGACAGTCACTTTGAATATCAGTTTCTAAGGCTAGTTCGCCACGGTCAATTAAAATTGCTGTCCCATGATTACCTATTTCACCATTAATTATTATTGCATCTCCAGGTTGAATATTCTGGGCAGAAATACTAACTCCTCGTGGAATGATACCAATACCAGTAGTATTAATAAAGAGTTTATCGGCAGCACCACGATGTACAACTTTTGTGTCACCAGTGACAATTTGAACACCAGCTTTTTTCGCGGCTGCTTTCATGCTGGCTGCGACACGGCGTAAGGTTTCGACAGGTAATCCTTCTTCTAAAATTACGCTACAAGTTAGATATAAAGGTTTAGCACCGCTTACAGCTAAATCATTAACTGTGCCGTTGACGGCTAATTCTCCTATATCACTACCGGGAAAAAATAACGGGTCTACAACATAGGAATCTGTAGTAAATGCGAGTCTGTCTCCTTGTTGGAGGAGAGGGGCTAAGTTGATGCTGGCTTGGTCTTCTAGTTGTGATAGAATTGGGTTATCAAAATTACTGACAAAGATATCATCTATTAAATCACGCATGGCTTTACCACCGCTACCATGTGCAAGAGTTATATGAGTGTCTTGTATTTTAGTTTGGCGACGGCGGGCTTGTTCAATTTTTTGGAATAGGGGATTTTTTAGTGAGTTTTGAGGGGGAATATTCATATTAAAATTTTTTGAAACGCAAAGGAACGCAGAGGGAAGCGCAGAGGTACGCAAAGTATTAGTCCAAAGAGAAACCGCAGGCGGGGAGAGGTTCTTGAGTTATGGGTTTTTGGGTGTTGGTTTTTTTGGCAATGGTGGAGAGTCGTCCATATTTGTAATAGGCTGCACAAGCACCTTCGGAAGATACCATGCAAGTACCAATTGGTGTTTCTGGTGTGCAAGCTGTACCGAATACTTTGCACTCCCAAGGTTTTAAGACTCCTTTAAGAATTTCTCCACATTTACAAGCTTTATGGTCGGCTACTTTAAGATTAGGAATGGTAAATTTAAGTTCGGCATCAAATTGGGCGTATTCAGGTTTAATTTTTAATCCTGAATAGGGGATGTCGCCTAAGCCGCGCCAATCAAAACTATCTCGCACGGCGAAAACTTTATTTATGGCTTGCAGTGCTACTGTGTTCCCGCTTTTTTGGACAATTCGGTTATATTGATTCTCGACTTCACAACGATTTTCTACTAGCTGTTGCAATAGCATCCAAATTGATTGCAGAATATCTAAGGGTTCAAATCCTGAGACAACAATTGGCTTATTATATTGTTGGGAAATAAATTCATAAGGGTCAGTGCCAATTACCATGCTGACATGACCAGGCCCAACAAATCCATCCAGTTGCAAGTCGGGATTATCTAATAGTGCTTTCAGGGCGGGAATCACAAGGACGTGATTGCAAAACATACTAAAGTTAGGAATTCCTTCGGCTGCTGCTTGCAGGATAGTGAAGGCGGTGCTGGGGGCTGTGGTTTCAAAGCCTAATGCGAAGAAGACTACTTGTTTGTCGGGGTTATTTTTGGCAATTTGCAGGCTGTCTAAGGGAGAGTACACCATACGGATGTCTGCACCTTGTGCCCTGGCTTGCAGTAAAGTGGTTTTGGAACCGGGAACTCGCATTGCATCGCCAAAGGTGGCAAAAATGACGTTATGATTTTGGGAGATTGCGATCGCATCATCTAATCTCCCTTTTGGCATCACGCATACTGGACAACCAGGCCCATGAATTAGTTCGATGGTTTGGGGTAAGATTTCTTCGATACCATATTTAAAGATGGAATGGGTATGTCCACCACATACTTCCATGATTTTGATGGGTTTTTCTAGGTGGCGGCATAATTTGGCGATTTCGCGGCGTAAGGCTTCTGCTTTTTCTGGTTCGCGGAATTCATCAACATATTTCATAAGGATTGGGGAATAGTAAATTTTATGTCAATACGGTATTTCTTTCTTCTCTCTGTGCCCTCTGCGCCTCTGCGGTTCGTTGAGTTAAGTACTAATCCCTGCTTGTGCTGCTGCTAATTCTTGAAATAGTTGCAATGTTTCCGCCGCTTCTTGTTCGTTAATTCGATTCATGGCAAAGCCAACATGCACTAGCACCCAATCACCAATACAAGCTTCGGGGGAATGTTGTTCATCTACGATACAAGCAATATTTACTTCGCGCTTAACACCACCAATGTTAACTAGGGCTAATTTATGGTTAACGTTGGTAATTTCTATAATTTGTCCGGGGATTCCTAAACACATTTTTTTTTAAGATAAACGAACCGCAGAGGCGCAGAGAACGCAGAGAGAATTATTTGTGAGTTTTTTCAAAAATCAAGACTCATGTATGAATTGTGCGGCTGTAATCACTGCTTGTCCTAAAGATAAGCCGCCGTCATTAGCTGGAACTAAGCTGTGAGTAAGTACTTCTATCCCCAATATTTCTAATCGTTTGGTAACTTCCTGTAATAATATACAATTTTGAAATACTCCTCCTGTTAAAGCTACCTGATTAATTAGATTTTCTTGACAAAGATGATTAACCATTTCTACAATCGCATTAGCTAAACCTTTGTGAAATTTGGCAGCTATAACTGATTGTGGAATCTTCTGCTTTAGGTCATGGAGCAAGGCTTGCCACATTGGACGCGGGTCTATACAATAAATATTATCTGAAAAGCTAAAACTAAAAGGATAGATTAGCGTTTCTTTATCATTATTTAAGCTGCTAACATCTACTATAGCTTCCATTGCGATCGCAGCTTGTCCTTCATAGCTACATTCATCTCTATAAATACCGATAGCCGCCGCCACTGCATCGAACAACCGCCCCACGGAAGAAGCTGGAGGAGAGTTAATTCCTTTCTCCATAAGTTGATTGAGTAGTTTGAGCGGTTTTTTATTTAGAAATTTTACTATTTCCAAATCAGCATATTGTTGTTGGCAATCATCCCAAAGGTTAGCAGCTATTAATTGGGCGTAGGTATTACGCCAAGGCTGATAAATTGCTTGTTCGCCACCAATCATTGCTACTGCTTTAAATCTTGCTAGTCGCTGGAATTGCCGATAATCTGCTAAAAGAAATTCTCCGCCCCAGAGTGTACCATCATCACCATAACCTAAACCATCTAAAGCGATACCTAATACTGGAGGTGAATTTAAAGGAATATCATTTTCTGCCATACAAGCAGCGATATGCGCGTGATGATGTTGAATTTGAGAAATTGGAATTTGATTTGTATCCCCTAGTTGTTTACCAAGTTTGCTTGAGAGATATTCAGGATGTTTATCAATGGCGATTATTTCTGGTTGATGTTCAAATAAATTTAAGTATAAATTTAAAGTCTCTTGATAAGCATTGAAAGCCGCACCATTTTCTAAATCTCCTAAGTGTTGAGAAATAATTGCTTCTCCTTCACGCAATAAGCAAAAAGTATTTTTTAACTCACTTCCCATTGCTAAAATTTGCGGTACATTGTTAAATCCTGGTGGTAAACTAATCGGTGCTGGTGCATATCCTCTAGCACGGCGAATTGTTTGCACTCTATCACTGGTAACTCTCACTACCGAATCATCTACCCGATTAATAATCTCTCGATTGTGAAAGAGAAAATAATCAGCTATTGTCCCTAATTTTTCTCTTGCTTCGTCATTATCAATACATTGTGGTTCATCGGCAATATTGCCACTTGTTAAAACGATTGGGCGATTCATTCGCCGCAGAATTAAATGATGTAAGGGCGTATAAGGTAACATGAAGCCAAGGGTATTTTGCCCCGATGCTACCGATGGTGCAATATGAAGAGAGTTAGGAGTTAGGAGTGAGGAGT
>CAZZZY010000121.1:0-11679 GCA_964658545.1 uncultured Acetobacteraceae bacterium
CCCCTGCTCCCCCTGCTCCCTCATCTCTTATTTCGGTCCCAGAAATCGGGTAGCAAAATTTTGCGATCGCGTCGGTGACAGCGCCCGTGCCTTGAGAATTGCCGCCATCAAAAAGGCGTAAGATAACACCCCAACAACCACCAACAGCAAAGCATTGATAGATCCTGTCGCATTCCACAGAGCATGGAGCGCAGCAGCACTAAGATAACCAATAGAGAGAATTTGCCAACTTCTGCTGGGTTTGAGAACAGCCAATCCGATAAAGTAGCCCAGGTAGCCGCTATAAGCCATGTGTCCAGCTACAGAGCCTAAAATTCGCGGAATTAACAGCTGTAAACCCGCCAGTTGACCAGCAGCGCCTGTACCAACCTGTTGTGCCACATTTTGAGTGATATCCGGCACATATTGACCGAGAGTTTCCAAGAGAGTGAAACCCACAGCAGAAGCCGTTCCCAAGAGAATACCATCTAGAGGTTCCCACACGCCTATCCGTTCCCGCCAAGGTGAAGACAACATTCTACCGATGGCAAACGCCCCTAGTACAGGCAATGCCTTGAGTAATTCTTCCATCAACCCAGCGCCAAAAAACATCCGCACCAGCAATTCTGTGAAGGTGATAGATTCTTGGGATGAGGGTAAGCTTCCAGGAAGGATGCCGCGAAACACGAAAATAAATAGATCCAACAATGGACTGAGCAAAATCAGCGTTGTGCTCAATGCCGCAGCCATTAGCACCCACCAAGGCTTCTGTTTACCGCAAAGTTGGTAAACAAAATAGTAGGCAGCGAAGGCGATGTAAGTTGCGACGATAACTTGATTAGCTTGGGGCTGACCGACTGTAGCAAACATTAATACTACAAAAATTACGGTCAGGATTCCCGGTACGAGGTAAGCTTTACGAGTTAAATCTTTACCAGTGGAAATAATGGGAAAAAGCTGGGTGAAGCTAACAGAATCTGGCTGCTTTAATTGGGTGTGGCCGTGGTAATTTGTCGCCGAAGGTAATGGTGTAACTTGGTTAACTGTCGTGGCCGGGGTTTGGTAAGTAAACTCGTACTCAAAAACGTATTGTGGACCATCAGCACCTAGAGAAATGCGATCGCCTGGGTGCAATTCCTGACATTCATATAAGCGTTGTCCATTCAAATAAGTGCCATTAGCACTATTTAAGTCACAAAGCACCCAGCTGAATTTGCTATCTGGGGATAAAGAGAGGGGACGAACCACCGCATGACGACGAGATACCATCCGGTACATCATGGCATCCAAGACAACTTGGCAGCTGGGGTCGCGTCCAATTACCATCTCTTTACTAGGGGGCAGCGAGTAGCGAGATTCTGTTCCAGAAGTTGCCCCATTACCAGACACTAGCCGCAGAAATGCATTATGTCTTGCGTTTTTGCCTGTCATCGAGTTAGTGTGCGTTTCTAAACTAATTCTTCTTCACATCATTTGGCCGCAGGACTAACCTTAGCCACATTTACAGCAGCATTGCTAAATCCACTATAGCCTCACTTCCTGCTAAGAAATTTAAAATTCTAGATGCAAAATCTCAAATTGTTTCACCTAATGTTAATAAGCATTCCATCTGCTGAGAGTTAAAGTAGCAAAACTGAGATGCTCCCTCGGTAATGGATCATTTGAGGGCGGCAAGTTAACAAAGTGTAATGCAGCTTACAGATTTGTGATGTGAATGACTATAGCAGTCCTAAATCATTCGTCAATCAATTTTGGATTTTAGATTTTAGATTGACTAGTTAAAGCAGATGAAATTCTGCCATTGCTCTGGGAAAGTTTTTGTTTTCATGTCCTGGGTGGCTGAGTTTAATCAAGGCAAAACGCTGTAAGGGCGTTAAAGCTGCCCAATGTTGCTGTGTTAGTGCCACACCTATGTCTTGAGCTTTTTCCTGGAGGCTAGATGGTACAGTCGCAAAGTCCAGCCATGCGGGATGAGGCTCGATGGGCAATTTTGTAGGTGTTATGCCCGTGCTTTGTACAATTAATTGCTCGATATACTCGCGGTAAAACTGTATTTCCGTTTTTGTAGTGCAAGGTAGCTCGACTAAAGTTTGGCGCTCTGCTGTAGTCATTTGATTCCAATCAGACAATTTTAGCTTGATGCCACAGGTATCTAATTTACAACGCACCTGCATAGGGATGCAACGTAGGGAATCAACAAAGTCTGCTTCAAATTGAAAAAAGTTTGTCATAATCAAGTATTCAAAATTCGCTTATTCCAAGTTAAGGACTTTTAACTATCCATAATTTTTTTATATCTAAACTAAATTACAAAAATTAGTAATTTAAAATTAAGACTTAATTAGCGATCGCACATTAAGAATTTTTTTGGCTGCTATTCCAGTATCAAGTATACAATATTCTTGCTAAATAACTCATCCTTCCTCAATATTATGCCTGATGAAAACTTATCAAGCTATATTTTAACGAATATTTTTTTCATTACTGATACGAATTATTAAATAACTAATTGAAAGGGCAAGAATAGCAATTCCTAGACCAATTAGTTCAGAGCCTGAGACTTTTCCTAAGTCAAGAATAATAAATTTTCTGGCAACAGCAATTAAAGAAGTAACAATAACTAATTCAACCTGGAAAACGTGCTTTCGCAAATAAGCTGTGATATTTTCTAATATTTCTAAAGCAATTAAAATATTCAAAAACAACCCGAAAATCTTATACAGGGTTGTGTTAAACTTATCATAAGGGACTGTAAATAACTCTTTAAAAATAAAAATTCCTAAGTCTCCGATCGCAACCAGAATTACAATTACCATAAAAATAGAGAGAACTTTAGAAACTAGCACCTCTATGTTTTCAATGATGTGCATGAAGTTCTCATCTCTGGTAGCTCGTAGAATTCGCCTCAGTAACTTTTTCATGTGTTGCACCCAATTCCAAAATCAAATACCATCTCGACGCGATCGCACTTCCACACCCTGATTATCTACAATACCTAATTTAGCCGCATCACGGGGATGAATTTCGATAAAGGGTTGGGGATGCATTTGGCAAATTTTTTCAATGCGACCGGTGCGTGTTTGCGTGTGCCAGTGTCCGTAAAGTCTTCCATTCGTTAGCACAAACGGATAATGTAGCATTAACCTCAGATGTAGCGATAGTTTGAGAATATATGTTACACAAAAACTCCTTGAAACTCTTATTTCTTGGCGCTCTTGGCGGTTCGTTTTTCATAAAAAAGCTTAATTATCGAACCGCCAAGACGCAGAGAGCGCAGAGAGAAGAAAAAGAGATTTTCCTGAATTAGATTATTCTTCAGTTAGGAAGATAGTAGTTGCGGTTTCTAATGCTTCACCTTCGTAGGCTAGGGCAAAGGAACCTTTGGGTTCTTTGAGGAAGAAGGCACACATAAAAGCACAGATTAGTGTAGCTATACCCATTGTGCTAAATAGTGTGGCAGCGTCGGTTAAGCTAAAAATTGTTAGGTAAACCACAGCGCCAAAATTACCGTAAGCTCCCACATTACCAGCAATTTGTCCAGTGGCTTCCTTTTTAATCATGGGTACAATGCTGTAGGTTGCACCGCAGCCAGCTTGGGCAAAGTAAGCGGCAAACATTATAACTGCGATCGCTACCGGAATCGGCCAGCTATTATTAATAAAATGTGCCATAAAATAACTCACACTGATCCCAACGCTGATAATTGTTATTGTCCACTTCCGCGAACCAGATTTATCAGAAATTAAGCCACCACTAGGACGAGAAACCAAATTTAATAAGGGATAGGTAGCAGCAATCATCCCAGCAAGAATATGCTCGAAACCAAAGGTTTTTTCAAAAAATGCCGGGAGCATAGAAACAACTGCCAGTTCGCTCCCAAAGCTAGTTATATAAGTGAATTCAAGTAAAGCTATTTGTCCAAATTGAAAGCGTTCAGATGCAGCGTAAGTTTTCTTGCCAGTGAGAAGTTCTCGGTTTACTTCCCAAGCTTTGTAACTTTGGTAAGCAAACAATCCTGCTAATAGTAACCAAGTCAAATACATTTGACTCAGAGTTAGGAAGTGAATGTTCTTTTGTTCCAAACGCCAAGCTAATAAACCCAAGGCGGAAATTAAACCAAAATTCGAGATCATCATCGCCCAGAAGCTTTTGATGCTAGTCACTTCTAGGGAACCATTCTTTTTAGGTTTATTGTAGACTTTGCCTGTGGGCGTATCTTGGACGCTGTTGTAATAAATTACGCCGTAAATAGCAGCTATGATCCCTGTAAATGCGATCGCTAATCGCCAGTTAGAAGCGCCACCAGCCAAAAAGCTAGTAGAAACTGCAATCATCGGTAAGGCAAACTCTGCGCCAAAAGCTCCAAAGTTGCCCCAACCGCCATAAATGCCTTGAGCAACGCCCATCTCTTTCGACTGGAACCATTCTGCCACCATACGGATACCTACAACAAACCCAGATCCGACAATTCCCATCAGTAAACGACTGATGACTAATTGATTAAAGTCTTGGGCTAGGGCTGTTGCTAAAGAAGGAATAACTGCAAACATCAGTAGCATTGAGTAGGTGATTCTGGGGCCGAAACGATCCAGAAGCATCCCAATGATTAACCGGGCGGGAATTGTCAGGGCGAGGTTACAGATGCCCAAAGTTTTGATTTGTTCAGGGGCTAAATGTAGCTCTTTGCCAATGGTTGTAGCGAAGGGAGCAAAGTTAAACCAACAGACAAAGGTGAGAAAGAAGGCAAACCAAGTCTGGTGTAAAATACGGTAGCGATCGCTGAATGAGAATAATTTTTTGAGCATTCTAAGTGTTTGGAAATTGAGGGGAGTAGGGGATTGGGGGGGATTTTAAACGCAAAGGGGCGCAGAGGGAAGCGCAGAGGGACGCAGATAAGTCGCTACGAACTTATTCAGGCTGGTAGTGCTAGTTGTTGTGTCTGTCATGAGGCTGACTCTCGTGAGAATTGGTGATGCTAATTACCCAATATCAACAAATAATTCGTAATTAAAAAACGACTAATTAGTAATTATTAATTGTTAATAATCCGTAGTTCCATCAGGTAGGTGATGTATCTATGAGGGTTAGGGAATAAAAACTTAATATTCGATTACGGCTGATTATTGCTACTCAAAAACATTTCAACGCGAAACTTCAAATCCGTGGTTAGTTAAGGAAAACTTGTCGCCATTTACATCTAGGAAATTTGTCAAGCGGGTTTAGATAATGTTTGTGTAACAATTTCGATACTAATAGCTTGAGGTGAGATTTCTGTTAGAATCGTATAAATTGTTACGATTTTTTGATAAAATCCTTAAAAAGGATACTTAATATGCATTTTCTGCATCAAATTCAGCCAATAACCCACCCAAAGCGCTTAACGAAGAGTGTTTGAGTGGCAGATGTTAGGGAAAACTTAGATATTATTTCAGCAGCTATGAAACGTCGTGATTTTATTAATTGGGTAGGTTTGGGTTGGATAGCGAGTTCTCTACCTGTAGCGATCGCAGCTTGTTCTCCTCAAACAACTGCCGCATCTGGGGATTGGCAAACAGTAGGCACTTCGGCAGAATTAGATAAAACAGGTCAATTGCTGGCGAAAGACTCACCTGTTGGGCCTGTGTTAGTAGTCGGTACATCTAAAGCTCCAAATTTGACAGCTGTTAACCCTACCTGTACTCACGCAGGTTGCACCGTCGCATGGAAAGCCGGGGCAAAAAAATTCGCTTGTCCCTGTCATGGTTCAGAATTTGCAGCTGATGGTAAAGTACAAAAAGGCCCAGCAACAGAAGCGCTGAAAACTTACGCCGCCAAAATAGAGGGGAATTCAGTTCTAGTTAAGCCAACTTAAACAATACAATTCAGGGTATGGTGAGTAATATCAACCAGCTTTTGGTGCAAGCCCAGACAGCATACAATGCAGCTGATTGGTCATCACTGATTCAATATTTACAACAATTAATTTTAGGGGCAGACTCAGAACATCCAGAGATAGTTAAAAATCGACAATATTTGCTGACATTAGCACTTTCAATGGGGAGATTTTCAGCAACGCTGGGAAATCACCAAAGTTTTGACTCGCTTGGGAAATGTTGCCATCCCACCACTAATTGACATCTTAGAAGATGAAGATGTAGAGGAGGAATTACGCATTTTGTTAGCGCTGCCGTATTGCCTGCGGCATGGCAACTCTTAGAGACGCTACGCTTTTAGCGTCTCGTAGAGAGCGTCATTTTGAATTTTGAATTGTTAATGTTGGCTCAATTTCTGAATATCACCATAAACACGGTAAAAACCACCACGTGCCGATTCGCGTACTTCTTGAACTAGATATAGCTCACCTTCAGTACGAATATCTTTAGGAAATTGCACTTTCCAGTTAGGATTATATCCTGGGGAAACAACACGAACTCTTAGTTGATTGCCTTCTCGAAAGCACTCAACAATTACTCCAGAACTTGTGGATGTTGCAGTTTCTAAACCAGCTTCAGGTGTAGCTCCTTCACCCTTTGGTGCTTTAATAATAGTTGCTTCGGGAACTGTACCAGTTTGAGCCGCTGCAATAGCATTTTCACTAGCATCAATACAAGCTAAACTGCCATCAGTTGTAACAATATAAATTCGATGGTCTAAAAACTGCATAGATAAAGCCGAACCACAGCCAGTAGCAAGCTTCCAGAGACGTTCGCCTAGCCGATTAAAGCAATAAATCGAAGAACTGTTATCACCAGCAAACACATATTCACCATTGAGTGCAGTGGCACAAGAGTAGACTGCCGCATCACACTTGTAAATTGATCCAACCTTACCATTCTTGCTAAAGCTGTAAATTTTCTGATCGCTTGTGCCAGCATAAACAGCCGATGTTTCTTGCCAACCAAATAACACGCTACCTTGAGTTTTTTGATGCCATAGCACTCGACCTTCCTTGTTATCGTACATGGTGACACCTTTGCTATGACCATGATAGATACCAGATTCATCACAACGTACCATCCAACCAGAATCACCCTGACTCAAACGAGTCCATTGTGACTCATCATCATGGTCGATGGTTGTCACACCACCATTAGCATCAGAGACTGCTAGTAAGCCATCTTTAATGTCTAACCAAAAAATATCTACATTTTCATCAATCTTATAAGCCAAACGTGGTAATTTACCAGTTAAATCGTAGACATTACCATCATCACAGCCAGCATAAATCCAAATATCATCGCCAACTAAACATTTAACACCATCAGGGAGTTTAAATTGATTGATGACTTGACCCTGATGGTTTAAAGCAAAAACTTCACCTGCTTGATTGCCTACCCAACAACGTTTAGTATCAATAAAAATCCCAAAGGCAGCAGAATTGGCAGCAAATTTCCACACAATGGGGGCTTGTTTTGCTGTTGAAGTGGTACTGCTGATTTGGCGGCGTGTCACAGTCCGCTTTTGACGAACACCTATAATGGCTATTTCATAACCTTTACCCAGCTTCTCCTTAATTTTCTTACTTGCTTCTGCTTTCGCTTTCTCCTCTGTCGGGTAAGTTTTAGTCTGAGTTTGTCCTATGTCACCAATCCGACCATAACGTATGGTTAATTGGGTATCATTAACTATAACTTCATAAAACTTATGAGAGCTTCCATTAACTTCTGAAAATTCTAAATATGTTTTTTCTTCCGGCATGATATTATCTCCTTCTTAGAATGATTATTACTATTTTGGGTGATTTTATTTTTTGGGATTCCCTTAGCACCACGGTCTTTGCTGAGGCGAACTACATCTCCAAACTTCACAAATTTCAACCCTGGTTTTAATGTATCGGCTTGTATCATCTTGTACTTATTCTACCCACTAAAAACAAAAACTCTCCTTCAAACCATTCATCCAAGAGAGAGGAATTATACAATCGTGTTGCAGCCGCCCTACAACAATAACGGGATGAATACCGATACGCTCTGCAAAATCAACAACATCCGTTTTAGATTTAAGTTGCCCTAACTCCCCTTCATACTCAGGTAGGATCAAAAATTCCTGCGACCATTTATTTGCTTCGCGTTCTGGCTCCGATTCCAAACTTTCCCCACTATCCCATTCATCGAGAAAAATATTTTCTTTATCATGTAGTAGAATACGTGCTGCTTCATGAAAGAAGTTAAACCAGAAGCGGTCATTGGTTTTACCGTAAAGTGAAAGTTGAATCAATCGCTTCGGAGAGCAGGGGGAGAATAAATCGTATACTCGTATTGGATGCAAGAATTGAGTAATTTAATTTTTGGATGTCCCTAACTACTTTATGTCCATTCAAGTTTACGGAATTCCCAACTGCGGTACTTGCAAAAAAGCTTTTACCTGGCTCCAAAGCAACAGCATTGATTATGAGTTCATCAATGTCAAAGAAACTCCGCCCAAGAGTGAAATGATCCAAAACTGGGTAAAGTCTTTGGGTGCTGCTTCCATGCGAAATACCTCGGGCCAATCCTACCGAGCTTTAGGAGATGAAAAGAAGACTTGGACAGATCAACAGTGGATTGAAGCATTTGCTAACGACGCAATGTTACTAAAACGCCCACTTTTCGTCAAGGAGGGAACAGCAATCCTGGTAGGCTTTAGAGATGAGGCAGTACTCAAAGCAAAATTAGAGCTTTAGTCAGGGAGGCTAGCTGCTTTAACTAAGGGGTTTTGAGGCAAGAGACATAATAGGTTTGTGCAAAGTTAAACGGGATCACGACACTCCCCACCCCCAATGTACTCAAAGGGTGGGAAAATCCCACTGCTGAAGAGCGGGGAGGGGAATGAGGGGTGGGGTAAAGTGCCTGTGGGATAAGCGTTTGGGCTTAAGTTGACACCAATGGGCATTGCCCTGCCCCTACGTTAGATAAAATTTCCAGTGCAATTACTTCTTCTCAGGAAATTTATACTTAACCTCAATTTCAAAGTTACTCTCAGCTGAACCTTCAGTTAAAAAGGGAATCCCAGTTTTACCACCCAGCTTGATGCCAAATTTAACTGTTACCTCCTCAGCATCAGGTAAATTCTTAAATGCCCCAACCGCTAACTTGGCATAACCACGAACTGTATTTTGAAAATCTCTGATATTAACCGTAGGTAAACCATCACGGTATCCCGGTTCCTCTTCTTCTGGAACTTCAGGGGCTGCTTTTGATTCCACATATATTTCATACTCTTGATCATCATCTTTGACAATCAGCCGTTGTACTTCTGACATTTAGTAGCCTCAGTTAGTGTTTAAGTAGTTATTCTAGTAATATTACGTAAAAAGGAATGCCAGAGAAATATGGCTCGATATGCCCTGGTAATTGGCATTGCCAAATATGACAACTTCACCAACCTACCAAAAGCCGTCAACGATGCCGAACACATCGCACAGCTACTGCGTCAACACGGTCGGGTTGATGTTCAGCCATTACCGGGTAAGCTAATCGAGAGTGAGAATCGCTGGCAAGTCACCCCTGATAAAAAGTTACTTGGCAAAGAACTCGGTCAAACACTGAGAACATTTCTTCTGGAAAAAGCCAAAGGTAGCGAGGCGCTGATTTATTTTGCGGGACATGGATTTGAAGCACCCAGCTTGACAGGTGAACCAAAAGGGTATTTGGCAACATCAGATTGTAACAAAGATGGACAAAATGCGATCGCCTTTGATGACCTCAACACCTTAATCGGTAAATCTCAACTCAGCAGCCTCGTGGTATTGCTAGACTGCTGCTATGCTGGGTCTTTAATCGAGAGAAGTTTGCTCCAGTCAAGTTTTCCTGTGTTCTACAATAAACTAGACTACTGCTTAATTACTGCGTCTCGTGCCTTTGAAAGAGCTAGGGAAGATGCAGAAGGTGGTATTTTTACGAAAGCGGTACTAGAAGGACTGGCTAAAAATCAAGCTCATGAGACTAGCGGCGAAATTAATGTTAATGGTTTGATCAGTTTTGTCTCTCACCAACTTAAGCAAAGCGGACAAGAACCAATTTACATAGGCGGTGGTCGGACAATTACCTTGGTTTGGTATCCGCCAAAGAATCCTGTAGCGGCTGGGGTGGTGAGTGATGAATGTCCCTATCGAGGATTACAAGCTTTTGACAAAGAACACGCCAAATTCTTTTTTGGTCGGCAGAAAGTAGTTAATATTATTCAGCAGAAACTCGCTCAGGCTAACTTTATTCCCATCATTGGTGCGTCGGGGAGTGGTAAATCTTCCGTAGTGCTGGCGGGTTTGATTCCACAATTAAATGAAAGTGAATGGCAAGTTTTAGAACCAATCAAACCAGGGTTTGAGCCTTTAATAAAGTTTAGAGGAGCTTTTCAAAGATTCTTTCCAGGAGCTAAAAACGAGAAGCAGCTTAAAGATTTAATTGAAAATGAGGCGAACAGTTTATCTACAATTCTTGCAAATCTCCCAGGTTCAGCAAAATTCTTGCTCGTAGTTGATCAATTTGAAGAAGTATTTACTGGCGGTGCTAGTCAGCAAGAAAAGCAGAGATTTATTGACTTGCTGACTCAGGTAGTAGAGATTACCGATTCGCGGTTAGCAGTGGTGATTACCATGCGAGCGGATTTTATCGAACCCTGGTTGCAATATCCCTCGCTGACTGAGATGATTCAAACCCAAGCTGTTTATATGCCGCCTTTAGCCGGAGTTGATTTAAAGGATACTATCGCCGAACCAGCCAAACTTCAAGGTCATAGTGTTGAAGAACGGCTAGTACTGAAGATTTTTGAAGATGTGAAACAAGAACCAGGGTTTTTGCCTCTGTTGGAGTTTGCTTTAACTAAACTCTGGGATAAACGCGATCGCCATAAACATCAACTCACCCTAGAAGAATATGAAAAGTTGGGAGGATTAGCTGGGGCGTTGAATCTCCATGCAGAAAATGTTTATCTTTACCAAGATTATGAGGAGGAATCCCCAACCCAAGAACGCACTCAGCAGGAAAAAGAATGGATTGAGCGGATTTTTCTGCGCTTATTGCGAACGGGAGAGGGGGAAAAAGACACCCGACAGCGCCAACCAAAAGCCACACTATTAAATATTGCAGGTGATGATACCAATCAACAGCAAGAACTTAGTGAGTTGATAGATGGGGAAGCCGGATTAGTTACCGGATTAGTTAAAGGACGCTTGTTAGTTACTGGAAAAGATGAAACGGGAGAAGCTTGGATTGATTTAGCCCATGAAGCTTTGATGGAAGGTTGGGAAAGGTTTGCTCATTGGCGTAAACAAGGGCGAGAACTTAGGCGACTAATTGATAGGGTAGAAGATGCCTTGCGCGAGTGGCAAGAGCAGCCAAAGGATGACAATTTAATGATGGGTGGATTGCTGGCTCAGGTACAAGAGAGATGGCCAGAACTGAAATCGGATTTAGACACCGCAGCTAGAGAGTTTTATCAGATCAGTGATGCTCAGGGAAGGCAACGAAAAACAGCAGAAACTTTCTACAAAATATATCTATCTGAAAATTATATATAGAATTCCAAATTCTCTAGCGATCGCCTCCTTGACCATCCCATCTTCACCAACCCGCAAACTAAGGAGGTAAAAGCCGCTTGTGAGGTCTGCCGTAAATATGTTTGGGACAATGAACAAGGGTAGGGATACGGCAATGCCATACTTTGATGATGGTTTGTGCTTATTATCTCCACCATTGAGGCTCAGAACTCCAGTTTTCAGCTTCGGAACTCGGAAGTTCGTGT
>CAZZZY010000122.1:0-11669 GCA_964658545.1 uncultured Acetobacteraceae bacterium
CTGCCGAGACATCACTGGAGGTTGTGAACAAGATAAGAGTTCACAACGAGCCATATGGCTCAACCTCTTAATGTAGCTACACCTGGTAAGCGGTTTCTTTTGAGATTACTACCAATAATCTCCAGTCAACTCTGTACTACAAATAATTCGTCAAAGCTGAAAAAAGCCATCTTTTTTGAGTAACAAATATCCCAGATGAACCGCGCAAACTAGTTTTTACTCCTAATTGGTATAGTGCCATAATTAGGTATAAGCAGCTTGACGTTGTAGCTCTTGTAAAGATGAGAAAATCCAGAGAACTTAAAGGCTTTGTAGGTTACTTGCAACACAGTTGACTTTTAGCAAAGAAACCGCCGCCAAGTTGGATTTGGCGATATCTGTAATTTTACGTTCAGATGCAGAGACATTTATCGTCACAACCGCCGAATCTGCTGATTTATTCTGAAAATATGCGAGAATGGTAGTTTGGGCTACCACAGATATGATAGTTATCGCATACTAATATAGTCTGAAGTGAAAAAACCGCTTTCAGCCAGGTGTATACTACCTATTCTCACTCGATTAAAAACTGTGTAAACGTGCTATTCAATTGTCTGTAATATGAGTAACGACATAGATCTGATCAAACGTCTTGACCCCAGTGCGATGGATCAGATCATGCTTTATCTGGCTTTTAGTGCCATGCGGACGAGTGGGCACAGGCATGGGGCATTCTTAGACGCAGCCGCAACAGCAGCAAAGTGTGCAATTTATATGACCTATCTAGAGCAGGGACAAAACCTGCGAATGACAGGGCATTTGCACCATCTAGAACCAAAACGCGTAAAAATTATTGTAGAAGAAGTCAGACAGGCGCTAACAGAAGGCAAACTGTTAAAAATGTTGGGTTCTCAAGAACCCCGCTATTTGATTCAATTGCCTTATGTCTGGCTAGAAAAGTATCCCTGGCAACCGGGGCGATCGCGCGTTCCAGGTAGCAGTCTGACAAGTGAAGAAAAAAGACAAATTGAGCAAAAACTTCCTAGTAATCTACCTGATGCCCAGTTAGTTAGCTCTTTTGAGTTTCTGGATTTGATTGAGTTTTTGCACAGGCGATCGCAAGAAGACTTGCCATCCGAACACCAAATGCCTTTGAGCGAAGCCTTGGGTGAGCATATCAAGCGCCGTCTGCTCTACTCTGGCACAGTAACACGCATTGATTCTCCTTGGGGAATGCCCTTCTACGCACTTACCCGTCCTTTTTATGCTCCAGCAGACGATCAAGAACGCACTTACATCATGGTAGAAGATACCGCTCGGTATTTCCGCATGATGAAAAATTGGGCAGAACGGCGACGAAATGCCATGCGCTTACTGGAAGAACTTGATATCCTCCCAGAAAAAATAGAGCAGGCTATGGAAGAATTGGATGAAGTTATCCGTGCTTGGGCAGATAAATATCACCAAGATGGCGGTGTTGCAGTAGTTTTACAGACAGCTTTTGGTGAAAGAGAAGACTAGTAAAGCTACGCAAAACTCCAAAAGCTTACTCTATAAGCTTTTCACCGATTTTGTTCTTTACTTAAAAGTAAAGGCATGGTTTATCTATATTATCTGTAACAGTGTACTAGTACTGCAAAAGTCACAAAACTGTTTGTGACTTTTGTATTGATAAAATTTAATATTAATATTCTTAAAAATTTTACATCTACCTATATATCCCACATTTCGCATAAGTAAATATACTCAAAACTTTCCTCTCCGCAGATCGGGAACTAAACGAAGCAGCTACTGATAGTTATCTGCTTTCGACTATGAACGTGGCGAATATGTTGGGAATCAAACCCAGTACAAGTTTACTCTGCACAAAAATTGAGCAGGCTCGCGGCAGAGAGTGCGAGCCTTGCCCAGGAGCATATTTTCACACTAGTAGTCTGTCAAATTTAAATTGACGGGTAACCAGGTTCGTAGTCAGGACTTTAGTCCTTATATTCTAAGCACTAAAGTGCTTACTACAAACCCTCAAAACTAGCTACGGAATGTAAGCTCTAGTAATAGTAGGGTGGCGTTGAAACACCTACCCTACTAAATTAACCCGTATTTTCAGTCAAATGCAAAGCACTGTTATTTAATTAGTGCCGCGTTGCATTGGAGCAATCGGTTGCGTTGGAAATGGGGTAGTCTCGATACTTGGATTTGATCCCGTAGGAATTATGGTCGTCGGTGCAGACAAGGATGAAGCGCCAACAATACTATCATTAGCATTGATACAAGTATCTAATGCCTGGGTAGGGGGAATGTCGATTTGACTACGCAAACCAACTACACACTGACCAAAGCGCACGGGCAACAAACTACGTCCACAGTAATCTAAAACTGCCGGATTAGCTTCTTCCTTAGTACTTAAGCTGACACCAACTACACAGGTAGCTAACTCTTTAGGACGTCGGGCCTTCCCACAATAAGAAAGCGCATCTGTCGCAGCAATTTGGGTCTGCTTCTTGATGCTAACTACGCAAGCAGCCAAATCCTTTGGACGCAGTGCTGCGGCACAACCTTGTGATGCCGATTCTGCCGTTACACCCACGTTCAAAAGGCGACCCGCACAGACACTATAATCATTGCTGTAGGAAGCAGCGATCGCTGTATTGGGTAAGATCGTTGTCAACCATCCAGCTATAGCCAAAACTGGTACTATTAAATTTCTGGAGGAGGAACTGGCTTGTTTGTTCTTACCTCTACTAACCGCTTTTTTGCTCTGTGACATTGCCATTCTCCAAACACCCAAAGTTATGCTAACTCAAATATTTTAAAAATCCTCTGCAATTACAGAATTTCAGCGTGAGCAAGGTATAGATATAATTAATTATGCCGGAAAATGTGTTAATATAACTGTTTGAAAGATAAGTAGGCAACGCAAAAAGTATTTCAGAGTAAGAATACTGCGTAAACCAATCTGATGATTGAGTAGCCTACGAAACTAAATAAACACAAAAAACTTATTGGCAGGAGTACGGCGTGACAGGTCGGAATTCAGGCTTGGAAGCTAGTATGTCGGCTCTACCGACTTAAAACAACTGGCGCAAATGATGATGCCTCTACTTTGGTAGGATACGTCATACCAAGGCGAGCAGCCTCAAAAAACCAAGAATCAGCTGATTGATCATCACTGAAATGTCAAAATGGAATGTTTCGGTAAAGTTTAAACAGGATTAGATTAAGGAAACTCATGTCCCGATATAGAGGGCCACGCCTCAGAATTGTCCGTCGCTTAGGCGACTTACCAGGATTGACTCGTAAAAGCGCCAGACGCGCTTACCCACCTGGTCAGCATGGTCAGAACCGTAAGAAACGCTCTGAATATGCGATCCGTTTAGAAGAAAAGCAAAAGCTCCGCTTCAACTACGGTTTGACTGAAAAGCAGCTGCTCCGCTATGTGCGGAAAGCCAGACGTGTTACCGGTTCTACCGGACAAGTGCTGCTGCAATTGCTAGAAATGCGCTTGGATAATACCGTTTTCCGTTTGGGTATAGCCCCGACGATCCCAGCAGCTCGCCAACTGGTGAATCACGGTCACGTAACTGTTAACGGTCGTGTGGTTAATATTGCCAGCTATCAATGCCGTCCTGGAGAAGTAATTGCAGTCAGAGATCGGGCACAATCACGGAAGTTGGTGGAAGCTAACTTGCAATATCCCGGTTTGGCCAACCTCCCCAGTCATTTGGAGTTTGACAAAAATAAGTTGGTTGGTAAAGTCAACAGCGTTATTGAGCGGGAATGGGTGGCACTACAAGTTAATGAACTACTTGTGGTGGAATACTACTCACGACAAGCGTAATAGTCATTTGTCCTTAGTCATTTACAAAGGACAAATGACTAACCGCCAATTTGCGACATGGTACGAGTATATGTACCCGCAACACCCGAATCGCGCCCTTTAAAGTTAATTTCTGACTTGATTCCGAGTAAATGCCTGACTTGCACTTGCAATTGAGTAGTACTGATACCAGAACGCAAAGCAGTTTTTAAATCTATTTGACCAGTTTCATTCAATAAACAGGGACGCAGCCAGCCATCAGCACTCAGGCGCATCCGGTTACAACGATCGCAAAAACATTCTGACATTTGACTAATAAATCCTAGTGTCCCCTTCGCACCAGGAATTTGAAAGACATCGGCAGGCCCCGCACCACGAACTTGTGATTCTGTCAAGCCCCAATGATCACGGATTTGTTGCCGTAACTCGGCTGAAGAGACCCAACCGCGATCGCCAAATAAATGCACATTACCAATGGGCATAAATTCGATAAATCGAACGTGCCACTGTTTATTAATTGTCAGGGCAGCTAAATCTAGAATTTCGTGGTCATTAACGCCAGGAATTACCACCACATTCAGCTTCAGGGGGTCGAATCCAACGTGATGGGCGACTTGAATTCCATACCAAACTTGTTGCCAACGAGAACGTCCCTGATTACCAATAATTTGGTCAAAAGTGTCGGGTTCAAGAGAGTCCAGACTAATATTAATTCTTCGCAGACCTGCATTGTAGAGGTTTTGTGCCATAGAAGCTAGCAAAAACCCGTTAGTGGTCATTGAGAGGTCTTGAGTTTGGGGAAAAGAAGCGATCGCGCTTACCAAATCCACCACATGCGGACGCAATAAGGGTTCACCCCCAGTCAGACGAAACCGATTAAAGCCTACTGGAATAAACACTTCTTGAATTAAGGTGAGCAGTTCCTCATCAGTTAACAGCTGTTGCTTGAGAATATAGTCCAATTCTACTCCCTCTGGCATACAGTATTGACAACGAAAATTGCAGCGATCGATTAAGCTAATGCGGAGGTAGTCTACCTGGTTCATCGTTTTATTTTTACTTTCTCTGATTAATGAAAGACTTTACCCCTTCATACTATTTTGTTGTAACTCAAAATACCGTACTCCCCCTTAAGTGAGAGTCCGCAGATTGTGGCATAATAAGCCGATCGCATCCACTAGTTAGTCATCAATCGTGCAAGACACCGACTCCATCAACGACCTTGCTGCTGCTTTACTACAGCCAGCAGATATCAACTTTGAACTGCCCGATCCAGAAGATGAACAGATTCTAGAGTCAGATTTTCAACAGCAGCTAGAAATAGCTTGGCAGGTGTGCGATCGCTTTGATTTGCAAACCGAAATCTGGCGGGGGCGAATCTTACGCGCTATCCGCGACAGAGAGAAAGTCGGTGGTGACGGGCGCGGTACTGGCTTTCTGCGATGGCTAAAAGAGCGGGAAATCAGTAAAAGTCAAGCTTATGCCTGGATTCAACTGGCCAATAGTGCTGATACTCTCATCGAAGACGGTAAACTTGACCCTGGTTCTGTGAACAACTTCAGCAAACGGGCATTTGTTGAAACCTCCAAAGCATCCCCAGAAGTGCAACAGATGGTGAGTGAAGCTGCCCAAAAAGGCGATCACATCACCAGGCGCGAAGTGCGTCAACTCAGCGATGAATGGACAGCCATGTCCTCAGATTTATTACCCAAATCAGTCAAGGAAAAAGCCGCAGATAACACCCTTCCCCCGCGCTACATCGCCCCATTGGTGAAGGAAATGGAAAAACTGCCAGAATCACACCAAAAGTTTATCCAGAAGGAAATTGCTGCCAATCCTGATGTGGATACCCTCAAACAGGTAACTACCGAAGCGCGTAATTTGGCCAAATATCTCAAAGGGGCGGCTCAAGTCCAGGCGTTGACGCAGGAAAATATTGATATTGAAACAGCTTTAGAAGAGGCGCAAAGAGTCGGCTGTTTGAGCATAGCTGCTGATTTGGTAAATCAGGCATCCCAGATTGAACAAACGATCGCTAAACTCTACATGACTTGGAAACGGATCGGGAATTTGGCAGATCGATTATATGTAGATACTGGTGCAAGTACACCCAACTTGCGATCGCTCCTCACTTGCTTGGAACCTCTAGGTGGTGAAATCATGGAATTGCAACTTAGTGGTGCCACTGAACACACTATTCGTTTGCAAATTCAGGAGACGAGTTAGGGAGTAGGGAGTGGGGAGTTAGGAGTTAAGAATTATTCTCCCTCTACTTCCCCCCGAAAAACGCCATATCTCAAATTCTAATGAGCAGCGCAAGATGTAGCAGTAAGCGAAGAGTTATGAGGCGACGCAGTGGGTACTTGAGCAACTAAAACCACATTACCATTGGCATCCATTACCCATCCTTGGGCTTCCACAATTTGAGTAGGTTCATTGACAAAATTAACTTTTTGTGATTTTTTTTCTGTGTTTTGCTGCGCTTGAACAACCACTCTTTTCTGAATACCGCCAGCACGATTGTTACTCCCTGGCTCTAGTGTGATCCAATCTGCCAGCACCGCATCATCAGCTATCAATGGCTGCGTGGGATCGGCTACTAGTCCTCCACGCCCAGTGGCAATAAATGAACTTCTGGCTATTTTTGCACCAGAATTACAACCAGCAACAATTTGCTGGGAAGCATCAACTAGATTTACAGGTAGTTGCACTAATCCTTTACTGGGGTCAACATCTGGTGAGTTGATTTGGACAGTGCCACTTAATGAAGGGTTCTGTTGAGAAAACGCTGTGATATCACTTGTTGGCAGGTTATTCGGGTTGACTTCGCCTGTTGGGTCAAGTCTCTCAACGTCTGCACGGGTGCGGGGCACAAATCCAAAGATGCTCTTAGCGGTGATTGCGATTTTACCACCAGAGCCAGATAAGGCGTTGGCAGTGATATCATTATTTCCCAAAGGAGTGGCGACGAGGAAACCATTAGGTGCATTGATGGTGATATTGCCGCCATCTCCATTACCCTCGGCATTAGTGGTTATTTGACTTTCGCCACGCATCAGTAATAAGTTTTGCAACTGTAGCGCAATGTTACCGCCTTTACCTGAATCAGTATTAGATGTGAGTGTTCCTTTGTCCAGTAAGATGGAGCGAGCGGTTATATTTAAATCGCCTGCTTTCCCTAAATTGGGTACACCCCCTTGATAATTGTTATCCTTTTGAGCTTCACTGCTCACATTTATTGCAGCTCCATTGCGAATAATTAATAACCCCGTAGTGATATCTAAATTGCCAGCAGAGCCAGGCCCTTGAGTTCCAGAAAACAAGCCACTGGGCTCAGAACCATCTGGTGAAGTTCCAGTTAATTCTATGAACTTGGAGGCGTTCACAGTCAAATTCCCTCCTTGTCCCGTAGCGGGTTTAAATTGAAATTGGTTATCAGCAAATATGACTTGTCCGTCAGACTTTGTTGACACCTGTGCCCCTCCCTGGATACTTAACCTCTGAGTATTAATCGTGATGTTACCAGCATTTCCCACATCATAAGTTGCGCTAAACAATCCGCTAGGTATAAAAATACCATTTGGGAAAGAAGAGGAGGGTGGAAAGTACAAACCACCGATTAGTTCCACAGAATCTGAGGCGTTCACGGTCAATTGTCCCAACGAGTTGGAGAGAGAAGTATCAAGAAACACTTGTGCTCCATTGCTGAGAATCAACTTGCTAGTGTTGATTGTTAAGTTTCCAGCGCCTCCTGTATTATTAGTCCCAACCCTCAAAGGATTACCACCAATTAGCTCTACAGTATCTGAGGCAGTAACCGTCAAATTTGCTGCTAGTTGTGCGCTCAGGCTATTAGCCAAAATCTCTGAAGAACCATCTAATAGCACATCCCTGCCTTGCACCACAATATTACTTCCACCCTCGCCATTGACATCCACATAAGAAGGGATTCCAGTTCGCGAAATTAGTTGGATGTCCTGGAAATCCTTGACATTTTCGTATCCCAAATCCCAACCTTGGTCTGTTTGCTTCATTGTAACCAGACTATTCAGAGCAACACTTCCTAGCTCTATTTGTCCTCCCTTTGCTGTTAAATTTCCTCCATCCAGCACAACATCACCGCCTACAAGTGCTAAGGTTTTACTTGGCTGCACCTGTAGGCCAACAGGCGCTTCCAAGTCATTAATTGCGCCACCTGGACTTGCTTGGGATTGATTGCGGATGGTTCCTGGTGTAGCTCCAAATTGTAAACCAACGGGAACACTGACTGTCAAAAGGGGTGTGGCTTGAGGAGCTGTGGCGCTAAATTTAGTACCATCGGCAAAGTTCAGACTACTCGCTGTACTTGCCACAAATGAACCACCGATGTTTAAAGAAGCATTGGGTCCAAAAAGAATCCCGTTGGGATTAATTAGAAAGAGGTTGGCTGTACCGTTAGCTCGAAGTACGCCATCAATATTAGAAATAGAATTGCCTGTTACCCGAGTGATGATATTATCAATATCTGCTGCATTGTTAAAATAGGCTGTACTGCCAGTGAGAACAGAAAACTGTTCAAAACTGTGGAACAAGTTTGTACCATGAATTGCCCCACCATCAATCTGGTAAGTAGATTGACCATTAATCAGCTTGGGTGTAACGATTGAATTACTACTTCCGAGAGTTTGATCCTCTTTAATCTGTGCCAAGGCACAATACTCAGATAAGACGAATGTTCCAGTAATTGCTAAAGAACTTATTAGACTGAACCGCCAGCGCCAAACCCTGCTCTTTAGAGTCATAACAAAATTTGCACCTTATAAAGAATGCTTTATGTATAAAAGAAGCTAATCGTCATTCATTTTTCCAGAATGATTTGCTTGTAGTAAGGGCTACCCTACGGGAACTTATGCAACTTCAATGCTCGGAAAAATTTTGAAAATAGAGAAGTATAAGGCAAGAGTTTTATGTCAAAACTACACAATTCCACTAATAGTTTTTCAAGGTTAAATTCATGATTAAGCAAGTTTGTAGTAAGGACTTCAGTCCTTATTTCCTAATCACTGAAGTCCTTACTACAAAAAATTAAAACTAGTTTTACAAAATACTAGCATTGTTTACTATTGCAAAATTGCTTATGAAAATTCTTTGCCTTGCTTACCCTCACCAGTAACACTAGATAGGAGTTTAGTTATACAGTAGGTTACAAGTAAGTGAGTTACAAAAGGCAGGACTCAAAATCATATATAAAGAGTTTTTAGCTCCTGCCTCAAAATCCGTAGCTCTTTGTACTTCATGCAAAGGAAAACTTCTGTATCTAATCTACCCAGCAGCCACTAGGATAGCCAGGTACTGGGCAAGGGTTATAAAAACCGCTTACAGAAACTGTTTTAAGCGTTGTGTTTTGTTGTTGAATAATTGTTGACAAAGATTCATTGGCTTGCTGATTCTCATTAGTATTACTAACTTCGATTTGAGCTAAATCGAGTAGGTACTGAACTTTTAAAATATTTTGTCCTGATATGCCATATTTTTTGAGTACTTCGCCAAAATTAGAGTTTTTCAGGATGTTACTCAACTCGTTCTTAATCTCGTCTTCTAATTGCTGTAATGTTTGAGCATCTATAACTGTTAGCTGTGAAATTTGAGATTCCATGAATTTTGCTCTCCTTGGAGACTGGTAAATTATGTAAGCGTATCTTGTGATGTACTAATTAATGTGAATTTGATTAGTACAGTTTGACAACTAAGGAATAAAGGATAGATAGTCTCGAGAGGCACATAGCATTAGGTTGCTAAAGCTCTGTGAACTCCCAATAATTATGACTTCAGCTTGGCTAGTAATAATTACGCATTGTGTAATCAAACTTCATATATTCCTGACGGATTTCCTTAAAGCATTCAGGAATTTGGCTACTCACCTGACCGAAGAGGCAGGGGAGAAAGATTCTGGAATTCCCCAGCAATCAAGGGGTTTCAAGCCCACAACGGCCACGTGACACAGTGAGCCTGTCGAACTACTCAGTGTATCGCCTAAATTTATTTATTGTTTTAGTGCGGGATTTACTTACTTCCCGCTTCATCAAAATCTAAAATTCGGACAGTTTTTTCTGCTAATTCTTAATCCCGGTAGTGGCAATACCCTGAATAAACTGACGCTGACCGATGAGAAATAACACCATCACTGGAACTGTCGCTATTGTCACCGCCGCCATCATCAAAGGCCAATTATTTGTAAATTGCTCTTGAAACTCAGCCAACGCCAGTTGCACCGTCCTTAATTCGGGACGGGTTGTAAACACCAAAGGCTTAAACAAATCATTCCATTCGCCGATGAAGGTGAACAAAAACAGCGTTACCAAGGCTGGACGGGCTAAAGGTAACATCACTCGCCACAAAATTTGCAGTCGGTTTGCCCCATCTATAGCTGCGGCTTCCTCTAACTCCACAGGAATTGTCTGGAAATACTGACGTAACAAGAAAATGCCAAAGCCGTTGACAGATGTAGGTAAAATGAGCGCCCAGTATGTATTTATCAGGTGTCCCCACTTCAAAATTAAAAAGATGGGAATCACCAATAACTGAAAGGGAATCACTAAGGTTGCTAAAACAACCAATAGCAGTGCTTGTCGTCCCCGAAACTTGAGCCGTGCTAAGGCGTAACCAGCCAAAGCAGAAGTGACAATCTGAAACGCCGTCACAGCGATCGCTACCAAGGTAGAATTAGCAAACGCCAGCAAAAATTTTCCCTGTTGCCATGCAGCCCGGTAATTAGCTAAAGACCAGTTATTTTGGGACAAATTTTCTGGGCTGGCGACTGTCGGTGCAAAGGAGGTGATAAAGACCACACACAGAGGTAGTAAAACGATAAATGCCCCTAGCAGTAAGACTACTAGGCTCAAAAAATCACCAGATTTCAGATTAGAGTTTGATTTGGACATAACTTGAACTGCAAAGCATTTGTTTCGCTAGTACTAGAGCATCGCCCCCAGCAACAGTTAATCTATAAACATTGTTACTTGTTAAGTTAAATTAAAGCACAGTGATTGTTACCCTCAGTTCATAGGGTAAATTGAATCCTGGTGTTAAATAATCAGGTTTACAGGAGTAAACATACCATGCAGCAGCTGACAGACCAATTTAAAGAATTAGATTTCAAGAGCGAAACATACAAAGATGCTTATAGCCGGATTAATGCGATCGTGATTGAAGGGGAACAAGAAGCCCATGAGAATTACATCACACTAGCCGAACTACTGCCAGAATCTCATGATGAATTGATTCGCCTCTCCAAGATGGAAAGTCGCCATAAGAAAGGATTCGAGGCTTGTGGACGCAATTTGCAAGTCACCCCAGATTTGCAATTTGCCAAGGAGTTTTTCTCCGGTCTACACCAAAACTTCCAAACAGCCGCCGCGGAAGGAAAAGTAGTCACTTGTCTGTTGATTCAGTCTTTAATTATTGAATGTTTTGCGATCGCAGCATATAACATTTACATTCCCGTCGCCGACGATTTTGCCCGTAAAATCACCGAAGGAGTAGTCAAAGAAGAATATAGCCACCTCAACTTTGGAGAAGTTTGGTTGAAAGAACACTTCACAGAATCCAAAGCTGAACTTGAACTTGCAAATCGCCAGAACTTACCCATCGTCTGGAAAATGCTCAACCAAGTAGAGGGTGATGCCCACACAATGGCAATGGAAAAAGATGCTTTGGTAGAAGACTTTATGATTCAGTACGGTGAAGCGTTGAGTAACATTGGTTTTACGACTCGCGATATTATGCGCCTGTCAGCCTACGGACTCATAGCCGCTTAAAAAAGTTAGGAGTGAGGAATGATCAGTGAAAAATTATGAGCCATACTCCTAACTCCTAACTCCCAACTCCCAACTCC
>CAZZZY010000123.1:0-11623 GCA_964658545.1 uncultured Acetobacteraceae bacterium
TCCCTCATCCCTCACTCAGCACTCATTAACCCCACCAAGGTGCATCACCGGTGCGGAAGTCGGTTTCAGTCCAAGGGGTCAAAAGGATTTTGTCGTCCTTTACATTGGCATGGGCTAAAGCCAAAGATAGCGGTGCTGGGCCCCGGACAACTTTACCAGTTTCGTCATACTGGGAACCATGACAAGGACATTTAAATTTGTTCTCAGCAACGTTCCAAGGGACAACACAACCTAAGTGGGTGCAGATGGCATTAATGCCATAATCTTTGATCGCCTCTTTGCTTTCTACCACAATATAGGTGGGATCTCCCTTTAGTCCTTGAACTAGGTTGCGATCGCCTTCATTCCGGTTTTCTAGAAATTTACTGACGCTAACATCGTTACCTAGCTCGTCTTTTGCTGTTGCACCGCCACCAGCGCCACCAGCTGCGGGGGGAATAAAGTAGTTGACAACGGGATACAATGCACCCAGAGCCACTCCAGTCACAGTCCCAAAAGTGAGCAGATTCATGAACTGACGACGACCCATATCGGGCACGTCTGCTGATTCAGAAAATTGAGCCATAATCTACGCGCTCTTTGTGTATTTTGTTAAGCATTTTGACAAAAGTACTGTACTTGAGGAACTCTTGTCTAAGTCGAAATGCTAGCGCTCACAACGATGCTATACTTCTTTGTTCCAAGATATATTTAGCATCTTTTCTGTTAGCATTACATTTCTTTATATCCTTATCATACTGGAGTCACGGAACTTAACATCATAACTAAATGTAAAATCTGATTGAGAAAAGCTATGACAGGACAGGAATTACGTCAGATGTTGCTTGATAAGTGGGGATATTCTTATGATGTTCAACTCCGGCGGGCACAGGGAAAGATATTTTTGCAAGTAATGTGGAAATACCTAGAGCAAGCTTCTTTCCCCTTGAGCGAGACGGAGTACCAAGAGCATCTTGACAGCATTGCTAATTATCTTCATGCCTTGGGTGGGTCAACACAAGTACAAACATTCATTACCCAAACACGCGATCGCCCCCGGCTCGGTAAAGCTGTTAGCATTCCTCTAGATTTGGGTGAACGTTCTTCAGAATGGATATTATGATCTCCTATTGTATTAACATTAATAATTTCCTGAGTTATCACAATGTTTTTTATACAAAAGTACCTTCGTAAAATATATTGATATGAGCCGCCAACCATTGCTAGACCCAAATCGCTCTTATACTTTTAGTAATTATTTTGAGTTAGGGTTTGCGGTTGACGATTTAGTTGCTGAATTTGGTTATTTGTTCGAGCGGAAATTTCTTGATTTACCACAATATTCTGGCACATTAGACCGACTTAGTGATCTCAAGCAGCGAATTGAGGAGGTTTTACCATATGTAGATTTGGAGAACGAAGCTACACGCAGGGAAATTCTAATTGCGCCAATTATTACCGATTTAATTCACTATTCCCGCGCTAAATTACGAATTGAATACACTATCAAAGTTGATAACCGACTTCAAGGTAATTTTGATTATTTCCTCAGAACCCAAACTAATTTAATTGTGATTGAAGCCAAGCAAGCAGATATAAATAGGGGATTTACCCAACTGGCAACTGAGATGATAGCTCTTGACAGGTGGACTGATTCCACTCAAACAGAAATATTAGGAGCAGTAACAACAGGTAATGTTTGGCAATTTGGCAGATTGTATCGACAGACACAACGTATTGAGCAAGCAATCAACCTGTATCGCATTACCGAAGAGTTGGAAATAGTTGTTAGAACCTTACTAACTGCACTTATTAGCTAAGTTGAGATTTTTTAGAATTGGAAATTGAAGCAATGCGATCGCATTATTTGCCTGTGAGCTTCACCAGTCCAACACCACCGAAATAAAGTGCTAAAACTGCTCCCGCTAAAAGACTTTGAGTCAAGGGGTCAGTAGAAGGTGTAAGCACGGCTCCTAAAATCACTGCTCCCATAATTACGTAACGCCAACCAGCAACCATGCGTTCAGACGAGACAATATTCAAATTACCAAGCAATAATTGGATGATGGGAATTTGAAATGCTAAACCAGTGCTGAATAACAGTAGCAGCACAAATTCAAAATATTTATCAATTGACCAAAGTTGTTCAACTACATCTGCTCCGTAGCTGATGAAAAATTTCAAAGCTGCGGGGATAAGCAGTAAATAGGCAAATACTAATCCTGCCCCAAACAGCACACTCGAACCCAAAACCACAGGCCCCAGTAAACGGCGTTCGCGGCGAGTCAGTCCTGGAAGCACAAACTGGATAATCTGGTAAAGAATAAAAGGACTAGTAAGTACAAAGCCAGTGTAAGCTGCAACTTTAAGGGAGACAAAGAAATATTCTCCGGGTGCAAGTTGGAGAAATTTTACTCCTTGGGCTGGAACCTCAAGTAGCTGGACAATTGGCTTAACGGCAAAGAAACAGCCAATAATTCCTACCGCTACGGCTATCAGTGAATAGAAAATGCGCTGTCGCAACTCTTCTAGGTGGTCGAAAAGAGACATTTCGACTTCACCTGGCAACTCATCGAGAGGATCGGTGTCTGAGTTGCCATATCCTTCTGGGTCGATGTTGGGAACGTTTACAGTATCTACGTCTTGTGAAGGCGGCATGAGTCAGCTAGTAGGCAACATTTGTAACTGAGTGCTGAGTAATGAGCAAGATTTTTTACTCAAAACTTGAAACTCAGCACTCTTCATCATTTTATCCGGGGAATGCAGCTACCAAGATATGTTTTTGGGTGCTGTGGGTTTTTTGTCCTGTTTTTTGGGGTTTCATCTGCATAAGTTATTAGGAAGCCATCTTGTAGGCAATGCCTAACCTAAAAAAAGGGTGGAACCGATAATTTAGAAATCGCGTCTCTGCGGCTAGTAGTCTGTCCAACTAGTTTTGATGGTTTGTAGTAAGCACTTTGGTGTTTAGAGAATAAGGGCTAAAATCCGTACTACGAGATTGTCTAACTATCAATTGCAAGTTGATACACTACTAGTAGCGCTGGGTAAATTCACACAACATCAACATAATAATACTCAGTTTTAAAAATCCGGTTCATCAAGGTGGCATCTATACATACATAGCGCAATCGGAAGTTTTTAGCTGAGGTTGGGTATGAACCGGACAATTTGCATTGCCCTAATGGCATTGCCTGTTTATTTATACAATGTTGAGCTAGGCAATAGTTGTAGTAGTGACGTGACAATTGTCAAAGACCAGTTTCCCGTAATAGCTACTCTAATTGCTTACAGTACAAATGCCCACTCACGCATCTTGTCGTGGCAAATATCGGCTAGAGATGACCAAACCGAAGATTGCCTACGGTTTGGTACTTGCAAAGATTGATAAGCAAGAGGCAGGAGATACATTCTTTTTGAGATGGACACGCCGTGTGCAACTTTCTCTGAGACCTAACCCCCAACCCCTTCCCTACTAGCGTTGGGGAGCAAGAATCAAAGCCTATCGACCTTTCGGGGAGAGGAATGAAAGCGGGGTTTCAAGAATAAGTTGAACATCGCGTGATGGACGGCACGAGATATACGTCCTTGTTTAATCAAACCTGTTCACTTTATTAGGAAAGGCTTTTCTCCTGCCTTGCTGCCAAAGGCGGCTTTGATACTAATTCGTAATTCGTAATTACGGCAATCCCATCATTAAAAAAAAAGAAAATTAATGGTTGTAGCAAATCAAGGTATAGTCGTGGTTACAGGAGCCTCAACAGGAATTGGTCAAGCGTGTGCTTTGCTTTTAGACCAGTTGGGCTTCTCTGTTTTTGCTGGCGTGCGTCAAGATATTGATGCTCAAACACTTAAACAGAAAGGATCGCCAAGGCTGATTCCAATTTTTTTAGATGTTACTGACGCTGAATCGATCGCATCTGCGGTTGATAAGGTAACAAATGCAGCCAGTGGTACTGGAGTTTTAGGTTTAGTGAATAATGCCGGAATTGCTATCCCTGGCCCTTTAGAATTATTAGCGATCGCAGAATTTCAACACCAGATGCAGGTTAATGTCACCGGACAATTAGCAGTGACACAAGCATTTCTTGGTCTATTACGCCAAAGTCGGGGTCGAATTGTCAATATGGGTTCCATTGCTGGTAGGAGTCCTGCGCCGTTCTTGGGAGCTTACAATGCTTCTAAATTTGCCTTGGAAGCCCTCACTGATGTCATGCGGATGGAGTTACGACCTTGGGGAATCTCGGTTTCAATTATTGAACCTGGTTCCATCGCTACCCCAATCTGGGAAAAGTCCCTAAGTCAATCTGAGGTAGCCCAGCACGATTTACCACAATCGGCACAAAATCTTTACGGTCAAGCGATGAATATTGTCCGCAAGAAAATGCAGATTCTCGCATCTAAGGGAATTTCTGCCGATATTGTGGCTCAAACCGTTGTCCATGCGCTGACTGCAAAACAGCCCAAGACGCGCTATCTTGTTGGACAAGATGCCAAAATTGGAGCTGTGCTAAAGCATATTCTGCCTGATAAACTACATGACAAGATAATTTTATACTCAATGGGGTTGTAGATTACAAGGGGAGGGAATAGGGAATAGGGAACAGAAAAAAAGTTAAGTTGTGAGTCTAGAGCTTCACTTAAAAAAAGATGTTTTTCTCGCGTTGCGCGTCTCTAAAAACAGCATCCTTGTTTCAATCCCGCATTTTTAAACATGGGTTCTGTTGTCTGGTACCTATTCCCTTTGAATGATTGGTTTAAGAGAGCGACAAAATTGTACCTAATAGTACCTTTTTTTAGGTTGGATATTTTTAATATTCATAAGAGTACCTTATTTAAGATTAGAGAATTTTGCTATTTGTACTTATAGTAGTATTTCTGCTTACTTTAACTAAAATCTCAGGATTTCTATATGCTACATCCAACTTATGTATGAACAATTATCCGGAATACTGTTAGTTTAGTTAGTAGTTTAATTGAAATAAGGCATAAATTCCCTAAAATCAATATATTTATCCAGTAAATTTTGTCATCCCTATTCCTGAGTGAACTCGATTAGTTATGCTCCTAGATTTAGAAAGATTTTATCAGGCTTGCAATCCCAGCAGACCTCTAATTATAGGAAATGCCAGCGATCGCAGGTACTATATCGATTTTGCTGCGGTGCGGGGTGGTAAAATCATTGAGGCTTTCCAGCGCACGATCGCTCGGATCTCGCCGGATGCACCAACTTGTCAGCTATTTACAGGACATCTCGGCTGTGGAAAATCAACGGAGTTGTTGCGGCTGCAAGCTGAGTTAGAAGAGCAGCAATTTCATGTAGTTTATTTTGAGTCTACCCATGTCTTAGAAATGGCAGATGTGGATGTGACTGATATTTTATTGGCGATCGCCGGACAGGTGAGTGAAAGCCTAGAAGCCATGAAAATCAGGCTCAAGCCTAGCTATTTTACCAAATTGTTTGGTGAACTTGTCGATTTCTTGCACACGCCACTTGATCTGAAGGTAGAAGCACAGTTGTCTGTGGGAATTGCCAAAATTACAGCTAAAGCTAAAGAAAGTCCACAATTACGGCGGCGGTTAAGGGATTATCTAGAACCGCGAACCGCAAATATTTTACAGTCGATTAATCAAGAATTGCTAGAACCTGCCAACAAGGAACTGAAAACCAGGGGCAAAAAAGGACTGGTGGTTATTGTTGATAACTTGGATAGAGTCGCAATTCGACCTTTACCATCGGGGCGATCGCTGCCAGAATACTTATTTATTGAGCGGGGTGAACAGTTACGCAAACTGAATTGTCACGTAGTCTACACTATTCCCTTAGCCCTGACTTTCTCCAACGATAGCGCCGAACTTCAACACCGTTTGGGGGGAGGAGTCGCACCAAAAGTCTTACCGATGATCCCTGTACGCTTGCGCTCTGGAGAGATTTTTCCTCAAGGGCTAACAATGTTGCGACAAATGGTGTTAGCTAGAGCTTTTCCAGACATTTTACCTAGCGATCGGTTAGGCTTAATTACAGAAGTGTTTGATAGTCTGGAAACCTTAGATCGGTTGTGCTTGATTAGTGGTGGTCATGTCCGCGACTTGCTAGGGTTACTGTTTGACTGTTTACGAGAACAAGATCCACCTTTTGATCGGGAGTGTATCGAATTGGTGATTCAAAGACAGCGAGATTACCGAGCCAACGCTATCGACCCCCAAGAGTGGGAACTAATCTTTCAGGTGGTACAACAGCAACGGGTGAGAGGTGATATAGAATACTACACTCTATTGCGAAGTTTATTTGTTTTTGAATACCGCGATCATCAGGGAGCTTGGTTTGCCGTCAACCCAGTTTTAGCAGAGACGGAAAAATTTAAATCATGGTTGAACGACACCCACAAGTAGATATAAGAGCAGCTAATGAGCGTTCTCTACGAAATTTAGGGAGAGCAATTGCCCTTTCTAGCGGTCAATTTTCCCTGGTTTTGGTGGGCTGCAATTATCGGGTTTTGCAAGAGCAAATGTTGCAACGACTCGAAGAACTCTCTTCAGGAGTACACCAAATTCAAAGGGTAGTTCTGCCGCATAATGCTAGAAGCCTTTACACAAGTATTCATTTACAACTGCTAACCGAGGATCATCCGCCATCGGCGTTGATGATTTTGGGTTTAGAGTCAGTAGATGGAATCGATGATCTACTGAGGTCTATCAATCATATTCGTGATGAATTTCGCAAACGCCACCCATTCCCAATGATTTTGTGGGTAAATGAGGAAGTCTTGCACAAGGTAGTCCGTTTAGCACCAGATTTTGCGAGTTGGGCGGCTACACCGATTCAGTTTGAGATGACAACTCAATCACTGCTGCAATTTTTGCAACAGGAAACTAACTCTTTGTTTGCCACGGTGTTACCAACTGATGCTGGACAACACAAAATTCCTCAAGTTATAGAGGATTATTCCACTGTAGAGCAAGTCTGGAAACATAGCTATGAACTCCACTTTGCTATCGGAGAGTTGCATGAGCGTGGTATTACCTTAGATCCAGAATTATACGCTAGTTTAGAATTTATTTTTGGTCTAGATAATTATATTAGCGATCGCATTAATCCAGCTTTAAGGCATTTTCAGCAAAGCTTGCAAGTTTGGCAAAATTTGGCAAAAAAAGAGAATGAAGGAATAGAGAAATATGAAGAAGCATTTTCTTCCTCATCTCCTCCATCTCCCCCATCTCCACTACTTCTGCGACAGGGAATTTTACTGTTTTATATTGGGCTGTGTTATTGCCGTTTAGCAGAGCAAAATCAAACAGAAAACCGTCGCCATTGGTTCACAGCTAAATCTTATTTTCAGCAATGCTTGAATATCTTGCAGGTGGCTGGGCGTTTAGATATAGTTGCGGGATTTATCGGTCAACTCGCAGAAGTTTTGCAATATCTGCAAGAGTGGGAAGAGTTGCAGAGAGTTGCTGAAAAGTCTCTAGAATTGCATCAAACTTATGGCAGTCAAATTCAATTAGCTTGTGACTACGGTTTTCTGGCGCAAGTGGCTGTGCAGGAGTCGCGGTGGGTACAGGCGAGTATTTTAGGGCACGTATCACTGCTAAAATTAGCTGAAGCCCAAAAGCAGAATGACCCTTATAACTGCTTATTTCCATTACTGCTGGGGCAAGTTTACTATTTAATGTTGGCGAAAGCACAGCGAAATTTAGGTGAGCTAGTAATCGCTCGTGAATATTTAGAAAAGGCCACAAAAGAATTGCCAGCAGCCTTAGAAAACAGTTCCCATCAATACGATGCCCATCGTTATATTCGCTTATTGCGGAGACTGCGATCGCTATACTTTGAAGAAGGTCGTTATTTGGAAGCCTATTACATTCGCCAAAAACGGCGCTCTGTTGAGCAACAGTACGGTTTTCGGGCTTTTATTGGTGCAGGACGTTTGCAACCCCAAAGACAGGCGACAAACCCAGCATTGATGGCACCTTCTGGGAGTAGTAGCGTTGCTTTAGAAATTGCGGCTTCTGGTCGGGAGCGTGATATTAATAACTTAATTGGCAGAATTGGCCGCGCCGATAAAAAGCTGACGGTGATTCACGGTCAATCAGGCGTGGGTAAGAGTTCTACCGTCACGGCGGGTTTAGTTCCGGCATTGCAAAATCGAGCCATTGGCGACCAAATAGCTATACCTGTGGTACTGCAAGTTTATACCGATTGGGCGCGGGAATTAGGGAAGTCTTTAAGTGAGGCGATGTCTAGTGATGCATCCCTTGCCATCTATGCTGATATTAAGCCAGAAGCAGCCATTGAACCAGAGGTTTTACCTTACTCTGGCACACCCATCGCCATTGTGAGAATTTTACAACAACTCAAACAAAATGCTGATAACCATTTGATCACAGTTTTGATTTTTGATCAATTTGAAGAATTTTTCTTTGGTTATAGCGATCGCAAGCAAAAGCAAGAATTTGATAAATTTATTAGTGATTGCCTGAATATACCATTTGTCAAGGTTATTCTTTCGTTGCGAGAAGATTATTTACATCGGTTATTAGACTTTAAATATCTTTCGGCACTGGAAGCGATTAATAATAATATTCTTGACAAGCATATTCGCTACCAATTGAATAACTTTTCGCCAGAATATGCTAAAGCAATTATCCGAAAATTGACAGAGCGATCGCAGTTTAATTTAGAACCTGCTTTAATTGATGCCTTAGTCGAAGATTTATCCACAGAATTTGGAGAAGTCCGCCCTATTGAATTGCAAGTTGTCGGCTCGCAAATCCAAGATGAACGCATTACTACACTAGAAGAATATCAGCCATATAGACCCAACAAACTGATTGAGCGATATCTTAAGGAACTAATTAAAGACTGCGGCCCGGAAAATGAACGAGCCGCGTTACTCGTTTTATACTTATTAACAGATGAAAGTAACAACCGACCGTTTAAAACTCGTGCTGAGTTAGCGGCGCAGCTAGCAGAGTTAGAAGATGCTGGCAAATTAGACTTAGTATTAAACATTTTAGTTAGCTCCGGTTTGGTGGTACCATTTCCTGATGTACCAGAACGCTATCAACTGATTCACGATTATTTAGTAGACTTGATTCGCTACCTGCAACAACAGGAATCTAGTTTACAGGTACAACTAAATCAGTTGCGCTACAAAGTCGAACAAAGTAAAGCTGAGATTGAGCGACTTAAAAGCGAACTAAGCCAAAAAAAGCAGCGCTTCAAATTGGCAGATACTCATCCCCAAAAGGGATTAGACTTATTCACAGAATTGCGAGAATTACACAAGCGGGAAAAATTGAGTCAGTTACAAATTGACCAATTACGAGCTGAACTCAAAGAAAAAGAGTTAACAGCTAAACTCGTAGAAAGTCAAAAGAAACAAAGACTCAGTGAAGCTCAATTAAATCGTTCGTTGAAAATTGCCTTGACTGCTTCTGTTCTCGCCATCTTGGGATTAAGTGTTTCCATAGTGACAGCAGTAGATAGCGAAATTAAAACCCTCAGTGCATCCAGTGAAGCCCTCTTTGCCACGCAAAAAGGCATTGATGCTTTAAAAGAAGGTTTAAAGGCGGGGCAAAAATTACAACAAACAGTCTGGGTAGATTCCTATACAAAAGAGGAAGTACAGACGGCACTTTACCAAGCAGTTTCAGAGTTAAGAGAATATAACCGCTTAGAAGGGCATATATCTGGAGTAAATAGTGTTACATTTAGTCCTGACCGCTCTTTAATTGCCTCAGCCAGTGCGGACACTACAATTAAACTTTGGCATCCTGATGGTAGCTTGGTTAAAACCTTGTCGGGACATGAAGATGTCGTTAATAGCGTCAGTTTCAGCCCAAATGGTCAAATTATTGCTTCCGCCAGTCAAGACAAAACGGTAAAACTTTGGAGTCGAGAGGGTCAACTGCTTGCTACTTTATTAGGGCATCAGGGTGTAGTGAATAGTGTTAGTTTCAGCCCAGATGGACAGATTATTGCTTCAGCGAGTACAGATAAGACAGTAAAACTGTGGAGTCGGGATGGTAAACTGCTCAAAACCTTGCAAGGACATAATGGTGCAGTCTTGAGTGTAGCTTGGTCAACCGATGGTCAAACCATTGCTTCTGGGAGTGCTGACAAGACCGTGAAACTGTGGAGTCGGGATGGTAAACTGCTCAAAACCTTGCAAGGACATAATGATGCAGTTTTGAGTGTAGCTTGGTCGCCCGATGGAAAAGCGATCGCTTCTGCTAGTTTAGACCAGACAATCAAACTGTGGAATCTGGAGGGTAAATTACTGCGAACCTTATCAGGTCATAGTGCTGGAGTTACCAGCGTCAGTTTTAGCCCCAATGGTAACACCATCGCTTCCGCAAGTACCGACGAGACAATCAAACTTTGGAGTTTTGCAGGTGTGTTGCTGGGAACCCTGAAGGGACATAATAATTGGGTTAACAGTGTCAGTTTTAGCCCAGACGGTCGCACCCTGGCCTCTGCAAGTCGGGACAAAACTATTAAACTCTGGCATTGGGACGATGTGTTATTGCGAAAACCTAAAACTGATGACGATGACTGGGTAACTAGCATCAGTTTTAGCCCAGACGATCGCACCTTAGCAGCAGCGAGTCGTGACAAAACTGTAAAACTTTTCAATCGAGATGGGAAACTACTCCGTACTTTCACGGGGCATCAAGGTCAAGTTTGGGGAGTTAGCTTTAGTCCCGATGGTCAAATAATTGCCTCAGCTAGTAAAGATAAAACGGTAAAGCTTTGGAGTCCTGACGGTAAACTACTCAACACCTTGCAAGGACATCAAGATACCGTCTTAGGTGTTGCTTGGTCGCCTAATAGTCAAGTAATTGCCTCAGCTAGTAAAGATAAAACAGTAAAGCTTTGGAGTCGAGACGGTAAACTGATCAAAACATTGCAAGGACATCAAGATGCAGTGAATTGGGTAAGTTTTAGCCCCGATGGTAAGTTACTAGCCTCAGCCAGTGATGATAAAACCGTGAAAATCTGGAGTGTAGAGGGTAATTTACTATACACCTTAACTGGTCATAGCCGCCGGGTAAATGGCGTTGCTTGGTCGCCAGATAGTCAAGTAATTGCTTCAGTTAGTATTGATAGCACCGTCAAACTTTGGAGCCGGGACGGTGATATACTAAATACTCTCGCGGGGGATGGTGATAGCTTCATCAGTGTCAGTTTTAGCCCCGATGGTAAGACTTTAGCAGCTAGCAGTGATGATAAAGTCAGGATTTGGAACCGAGAAGGGACATTGCTAATTGCTTTGAAAGGCTATGAAACTGAGTTAACCAGCGTCAGTTTCAGTCCTGATGGTAAAACTCTGGCTGCGGGTAGTGGTAACGGCACAGTAATCTTCCAAAACTTGGCAGATATCAAACTAGATAATTTACTAGCACAGGGTTGCCATTTGTTACACGATTATTTGAAAACTAACCAGAAAGTAATGAAGAGCGATCGCGCCTTGTGTTCTGGTAGGTAATGCAAAATAATTATGAGAGGCGATATTGAGCAGTAACCGCAGAAAATTCTAGCTGTAATGAGTCACCACGTTTAAAATAACTACACTATTGGACAATATTATATAGGAATCATATTTGATTTCTGAAAAAATCTCGGTAGTCTTGTAGGGTGTGT
>CAZZZY010000124.1:0-2203 GCA_964658545.1 uncultured Acetobacteraceae bacterium
ACGTTAAAAAATTGACTTTGGTAACAGAGTTTTAGCCTTAACTGAACCGTATTGGCTTATACTCAACATTTCTTTGGAAACTGCCCTACTGTATCAATAAGGCTTGATGAGGTTGTGAGTCTTGATAGTCCTTTAGAAGATAGCTATCTACTAAAATTATCAAGTATGCAGGGGGTCAATCTTGTTAGGTACGGAAGTGGCCAAGAACTAGGTTCTCAGTACGAAGCTGCCCTAGATGCTGAGTGGAAGAAGTACTTTAAGAAGGTTAACAGGCTTGATTAAGAGTACCTTGTTTCTATATTACTTAATTACCAGATTTTTTCTAGTATCAATTCTTAAATAAAAAAGAGGTCTTTCTCGACCTCTTAACCAATTCCCTAAAATAATGTTCTATTTACAGAATTACGACAAGCCCGTATTAGCACCTTGCTTACCAGTTGCCAATTCCACTTTGATAATTTTGCCACCTGCTTTTTGAATGCGTTGCTGTTCGCGGAACCAGTTCTCGTATGGAACTAGCTTAGTAAAGTAAGTATTTTGCAGTTCGCGTTGGGTACGAATTCGGGTTTGGCTGGGAACTAGAGCAGTAATTTTAAACAAACGGGACATATTTTGAAAATCTCCTGTATACTTTGTGAAAACTTTTTTTATCTCAAAATCTTGAGTGCAAATCTTTTAATCATTCCAAGGCTAGAAATCAAACATCAATACTAGACCACCAACACTCATCACTGATAATTTACCAAGATAAGCAATATAACGTTCTAGCACTCACGGTTGATTTCCAGACCTTAATAAAGCCGCACTTAAATTCTTAAGCGCAAACTACTTCTTAGCTTAAGCCAGAGGAGATATAGTCTAAGTAAACGCCCATTTCCTTACCAGCGTCAGAACCAACCAAACTAGCGGTTACTTCCTTAATCGCTTGGATAGCTTGGACGGTAGCACCAACTGGAACTCCTAAAGAGTTGTAGGTTTCTTTCAAGCCATTTAATACACGCTCATCTAGGATGGAAGGATCTCCAGCTAACATAGCGTAGGTGGCATAGCGGAGGTAGTAGTCCAAATCACGGATGCAAGCAGCATAGCGGCGGGTGGTGTACATGTTGCCACCTGGACGGGTGATGTCAGAGTATAGCAAAGATTTTGCTACAGCTTCTTTGACGATCGCAGCAGCGTTAGCGCTGATGGTGCTAGCAGCACGGACTCGCAGTTCGCCAGTAGCGAAGTAGCCTTTTAGCTTCTCTAAAGCAGAAGAGTCGAGGTATTTACCTTGAACGTCTGCGGAGTTAATGACAGCGGTAATTGCGTCTTGAGCCATGTTGTTAATTCCTTATTTCCAACCGTATTGCAATACTTCTGTTTCAGTAGGTAAACAGCTTTACCCTATCCTAGAAGAGCGCCAACTAGGTAGTCGAAGTAGCTACCAGCTTCACTAGCATCATCACCAGACAGCAATGTACCAGATACATTCTTCAGCCCACGGATACCTTCGGCAACACCATCGATAGGAGTTCCCAAGGACTTGTATAGTTCACGGGCACCGATAACACCAATTTCTTCGATGGGGGTGACATCACCAGCAACGATACCGTAGGTAACGAGGCGGAGGTAGTAATCTAGGTCACGCAGGCAAGTAGCAGTCAATTCTTGACCGTAAGCGTTACCACCAGGAGACACAACATCAGGACGCTTTTGGAACAGTTGATCGCCAGCTTGCTTAACAAGCCTTTCACGATTTTCTGACAAAATTTGAGCAATCCGCACACGGCGCTCACCAGTTGCAACGAAGGATTTGATCCGATCTAACTCACCAGGGCTGAGATAGCGGGCTTCTGCATCAGCATTCACGATAGCTTTCGTGACAATACTCATTAATGGATTCCTCCAATACGAATGAAACCAGGATTTGATTAAACTGGTGCGACTTTAAATTTGGTTACTGAGTTGAATTTCTCGTTCTTTTAGATACAACAGTTTGATAACTGCTACGGCTAATAAATTACGAGTTTTCTTGAGTCCACACAAGCACACAAGCTTTTAAACTCAGTTACCTTCCGCAAAACATTTTCCGGCATTCTGTTGAGCATTTATGACTGCTCTTAACACTTTGTAATATTATCTTTCAGAATTTCCTGTTTTGGCTGTAATCTGAGAGCAGTATTACGAAAGGTTACGAAGGGGAATTGGGCATTGGGCATTG
>CAZZZY010000124.1:2213-11599 GCA_964658545.1 uncultured Acetobacteraceae bacterium
CCCTGCCCCCTGCTCCCTACTCCCTACTCAGCCGTCTATACACTGCCGAGGTAGTTACCTACTGGCAGAGATGGGAAACGGTTGTAAGGTACAACATCTTCACCGAAGTAGCGGCTATATTCTGGGCTTTCGACTATTGCTTGTACAGCAGCCGACAAACCACTATCAGCTAACAGCTGGTTATACTGGCGAATTTCTTCCTGAGTTGCGGGTGTACGCCCCAACAGATGCCGGAAGAGGAACTCAATCACCTTGGCATGAGGATAAGGTGACAAGAAGCGCTGGCGATAGATTTCGGAACTGGCTAGTTCACGCACAAACTCCCGCACGGAAATTTCACCATTTTGGAGTTTGCTATCTAGGTCAGTACGGCGGAAATTATCAGGCACTTCACTGCTAAATAGATCAAATACCTGACAGTAAATGGCGTTGATTGCTTGTTGTGTTTCGCCTTGGTTGGTGCTTTCCGTGAGACGGTAGATCCGTGTATTTTTACGCACACTAAGTTCTACGGATTGTCTGCTACCATCGTTGTAGGAACGACCCAGTTCAGCAAAGGATGGCTTGCTGTTGTTTATACCGTTTGTTTGGGCTGCTATCTCTGCGATCGCTTGTGTCAAAAGAGGTGTATCGCTTGCTCCGACGCGGGCTTGCACTGGCTTAAAGCTAGGCACAACCACGTCATCATTTTGCTTGGTAAGCTGGTTGTAAAGCTTCTCCGTATTCGGGAAGTTTGCCGCCGGGAGGGTCGGGAAGCGACGGTAAGGCACCGTATCTTCACCAAAGACCTGGTTGTATTCCACACTATCTACCAAAGCACCAATAAAGGCACGAATCCCTTGAGTAGCCAAAATCTGGTTATACTTGCGGATTTCTGCTTGGTCTAATGGCGCACGTCCTAAGAAGTGTTTGGTTCCCAACTCAATCACTTTGGTGTTGGGGTAGGGTGTGTAGAATTCTTTCAGGTAGAGGTTCGAGTAACCCAAACCTTCAATAAATTCCTTCACACTGATTTCGCCGTTCCCCAGCTTGCTTTCCCATTTTGTAAATTCATTTTTGGCAATGTAGGGGGCAATATCGCGCTCAAAAATCTGACGATAGGCAGCGCTAATCAAAGTTTGCACTGCAACTTTGTCACTGATATTGGCCACCAGCTTGAAGATTTTGGTTTGTTCGCGTTGCTTGCTAACGCCTTGGTTAATGCGGAACTGAATATCTGGTTCGGAACGTTTTTCTGTGACTGTACCCAATGTCACAAAGCTCGGCGTTACTTCCTTCTGGATTTTCGCCGCAACATCTTCACGAATACTACCAACGCGCAATTGTCGCCCTGATACACCACCAGGAGTCAGATACCGTTCGTAAGGAATTGTATCTTCACCAAATGCTTCGCTGTATTCTACGCTGTTAATAATGGCATCAACTACCGCGTAAAAGCCTTGTTTAGAAGCGATGTCAAAGTACTTGTTGATTTCTTGACGACCATAAGTCGGACGACCTAACAAGCGGCGGTGAATATACTCGATCGCTTTACAAACATATAGCGATGACCAGTACAGATTGCGGAATACATCAGACTTAGCCAAACCACGGATAAACTCACGTATTGAAATGTCACCGTTTTCCAGCTTGATTTCTAATACCTTCGGGCGCTGACCTTCGTAAAGATCGCGACCAAAAACTTGCAGGTAAGCGGCTCTAATCACGGCTTGCGTGGAGCTTTCAGAGAATCTGACGCTAGAATTTTTGGCAGCCTTTTTACCTCTAGTACCAGGTAGTTGATCTAATTTGAACACCTTGGGGCCAAGAGTTCCAGGAGCTTCACCCCGCGCTTTAGGATTACTATTTTGGTTATTAATCCCTGCCCCTTGATGAATCAGGATGCGCTTGGTATCCTTGCCAAAAGGAGCCGGTCGGGTGCTGGGGTTGCGATTTTCTTTCGGGAAAATCGCCCCAAACTGAATTTCCAAGGGGTCATTTCCAGAACCGTAAGGATGTTGGTCTGGTAGTGGTTGTTCGTAAGCAGCAAATGTGGTGATGAACTGAGGTATTTTGCGGAAAGGCGCACTGTAATTAAACAGGTCTTGCTGCGGCCCCCAGTTGCGACATTCTTGTGCTTCTTGACCCAGACCCCGCAGGTAGGGTACTGTTTCTTCACCAAAATAGTCGCCGTATTCAGTGGAATCTACTAAGGCATCTACTAAGGCTGGCAGACCACCGTTAGAAATAATCGAGAAGTATTTTTGTACCTCTTCGCGGCTACTTGGCCCCCGTCCCAGAATGTGACGGAAAGCTAGTTCGATGACTCGGCTGTTAATAAAAGGCTGGTAAAACTGTTTTTGGTAAAGGGGAGATTTAGCTAAACGACGGACAAACTCTTTCACAGAGATGTCGCCATTTTTCACCTTGGATTCTATGTCAGATATGGACAAGCTATAAGCACGGGTAATGTCGCGCTCAAAAATTTGCCGATATGCGGCCTTGATTACCTCATTTTTTTCGCTAGCTGATGACCCAGTCTTCAAGACAAACTTGGGACGACGTTCTGCCGCATTAAAGTAAATTTGCGGCAGTTCCAACCCTTGCTGGTCACTAGAGGGGCGTTGGCGCACTTTATTTGAAGGTGTGGCTGCTTTGAATTCTGTTAACAAAACATCCATGTACTGAGACACAATTTCTGTAGCCTCAGCATCGTTGCGGAAAAATGAAAGTGACCCGGCTTTGATTTCCTGCAAAGCCACCAGCGTTGCTTCACCAGAGCAGGCATTTTCAATTATTTCCCGCAAACCCCGGGTATTCACAGCTATGATGTTGGGGTCGCCAGCAACGATCGCATAAGTAGCGTAGCGCAAGAACCAGGATAAATCCCGCAAGCTCTTGGCCATGTTGCTTGGGCCATAACGAGCAATGTTAATTGGTCTGAAACCTGCGGGTATTGAACCGCTAGGGGATGAGTTAAAGATTGAGCGTAAATTTTCTAGGAACCCACCACGACTTTCAACGTAGGTTACAGTTCCCAGTTGCATCCCTTGTTGAACACTAGCACCACCACCAGCAGTTACTAATTCTGCTTCTCTGGGCTTTTCTAAAAAAGCCATTGGCGAACCACCGACAAAAATCCGGTTGGCAGCGCGAGAAACAATAATCTCAGCATTATCTGTAAGTTTCTGAGAAATTTCTAAACGCTTTGCACCAGATGCAAAATAGCTTGCCAGTTCATTTAATTCACCACTTCCCAAAAAGCGGTCTTGCTGTTCCGCTTGGGTAATTGTGGCTACAGTTAGGGTTTGATATAGTTGCGGACGCGCAACCGAGCTTCCACCACTCGCCTTAACACTCATCGGATTTGTAAAACTCCCATCATAAGCGTTTATCTGTTAAGTCTGGATCGTTTTGAGGCTTGACACATCGGTGTCTCTGTGCTTTATGAGCTTGAGAGTATTGCCTGCAAAACTGCCAGTAAATTAACCCAGTTAGCTTTTAGATTAGAACGTTTTGCGTTCTCAAGGCTGGTTTATTAAGAAGTGTGTAGAACCTGTAGGTTAGATGCATCCAGTCTGAAGAGTACATACTCCTATTTGGCTGAGATGAAATCTAAGTTTTGTAACTAAGTAGTCGGGTAGGCATGGTCTACTAATGAATGCCTACGGCAATGGCGATCTGTACCCAAGCTGTGAAGCTGTTGTTCAAAGAGCTAGTCCGCGAATTAGAAAACTTGCTAGAGTGAACAGAGTTAGCCTTAATGTCTAATCGCCAAAACCTATACATCTCATGGATTTTGCTAATATTGCATCCCAGTTAAATGCTGGAACGATTTTGCCAGAGGGGATTGTTATTCTCACCCTCTTGGGGGTTTTGATTGTTGATTTGATTTTGGGGCGTACATCCGCACGCTGGATTGGATATCTAGCGATCGCAGGTTTATTTGCTTCGATTGTCGCCCTATATTTTCAATGGGACGCTCCTAATCCCATCTCTTTTAGCGGTGGCTTTAACGGTGATGACCTGAGTATCGTCTTTCGTGGCATTATTGCCTTGTCTGCCGCCGTGACTATACTAATGTCAATTCGCTACGTTGATCAAAGCGGCACCCCGTTAGCCGAATTCATCGCTATTTTGCTGAGTGCTACTTTAGGAGGAATGTTTTTATCCGGGGCTAGTGAGTTGGTGATGATTTTCATCTCCCTAGAAACCCTGAGTATTTCCTCTTATTTGTTAACAGGTTATACCAAGCGTGATCCCCGCTCCAATGAAGCGGCGCTGAAATACTTGTTAATTGGAGCTTCCAGTACAGCAGTATTTTTGTACGGTGTATCACTACTGTATGGACTATCTGGAGGACAAACGGAACTAAGTGCGATCGCTAATGGCATTGCCACAGCGAAAGTCGGACAATCTTTAGGTTTAGTGATTGCCCTGGTTTTTGCGATCGCAGGTATTGGCTTCAAAATCTCCGCCGCTCCCTTCCACCAGTGGACACCAGACGTTTACGAAGGCGCTCCCACCCCAGTCATTGCCTTTTTATCTGTCGGTTCCAAAGCAGCTGGCTTTGCCTTAGCCATCCGTTTGCTGACAACAGCCTTCCCCCTTATTGCTGACGAGTGGAGGTTTGTCTTCACTGCTCTAGCCGTTCTCAGCATGATCTTGGGTAACGTAGTCGCCCTAGCCCAAACCAGCATGAAACGAATGCTAGCTTATTCATCCATTGCCCAAGCTGGGTTTGTGATGATTGGCTTGATTGCTGGGACACAAGCCGGGTATGCCAGTATGATATTTTACCTACTGGTTTACTTGTTCATGAACCTATGCGGCTTTACCTGCATCATCCTGTTCTCACTACGGACGGGAACCGACCAGATTGCCGAATACTCTGGCCTATATCAAAAAGACCCACTTCTAACACTGGCGTTGAGTATCGCCCTGCTTTCCTTGGGTGGTATTCCACCATTAGCTGGGTTTTTTGGCAAGATTTACTTATTTTGGGCTGGTTGGCAAGCAGGACTTTATTGGTTAGTCTTGCTGGGCTTAGTTACCAGCGTCGTCTCCATCTACTACTACATTCGTGTAGTCAAGATGATGGTAGTCAAAGAACCCCATGAAATGTCCGACGCAGTGAAGAACTATCCACAAGTGCGTTGGGATTTGCCTGGATTGAGACCTTTGCAAGTCGGGTTGGTAGTAACATTAATTGCCACTTCCATAGCAGGGATTTTGTCAAATCCCCTGTTTACATTGGCTAACAATTCCATCTCCCATACCCCATTTTTGCAAGCAACAATCAACAGGAATGTAAAAGCACAAAATCTAGTGCTTTTACCAAAGTTAGATTCGGTTAGTCAGTCTCAACCTTCAGTTGATTCTACCGCTAAGATTTAACCGAGTCCCAATAGAGCTTTGTACTCAAATATCGCCTGTTTGCTAATTAGCAGACAGGCGTTTGTCATATCTTATTAAAGCAATACGGTTCAGCTAAGGCTAAAACTCTTAGTCAAAGTCAATTTTTTTAACGTAGACGCAAAGCGGCTTCCCGCAGGATACCGCCAAGGCCGCCAAGGACGCGAAAAGAAGAAAGAAATGCTTAACTGAACTGTATTGCTATCTATATAACGTGAATTTTATGAAACTGAGTTAACAGGTATCTTAATTACAAATTCTGCACCTTTTCCGGGAACAGAAAAACAGCTAAGTTGTCCTTTATGTTTTTCAACTATAATCTGATAGCTTACAGATAGCCCTAGTCCAGTACCTTTGCCCACAGCTTTAGTAGTAAAAAATGGATCAAATAGCTTTGAGCGAACTTGTTCATTTATCCCCAAACCATTATCAGCAATATTAACCATTATCCAGTCTTCATCGATTACCTCAGTTTTAATTTGGATTTGGGGATGATTTTGTGAATTGACTGCTGACCCATGACCACAAATCACCGATGCCTCCAGTGCATCAATGGCATTAGCAAGAATATTCATAAACACTTGGTTCAGTTGACCAGGGTAGCAAGTTATCTTAGGTAGTTGACTATATTTTTTGATGACTTTGATTTCTGGGTACTCATGCCTAGCTTGCAAGCGATGCCCCAAAATCATTAAAGCACTATCAATTCCTTCGTGGATATTGACTTGCTTAAATTCTGCCTCATCGAGTCTAGAAAAGTTACGTAGTGATTTCACAATTTTCTGAATGCGTTCTGTTCCCACTGTCATTGATTGGAAGAGTTTAGTTATATCTTGAATCAGAAAATCTAAGTCTATTTCTTCTACTTGTCGTTGGATTTCTGGAGGAATATTTGGACAAACTTGTTGATAAATCTGCACCAATTTCAGTAAATCCTGAGTATATTTATGGGCGTGGTGAAGATTACCATAAATAAAACTCACGGGGTTATTAATTTCATGGGCGATACCAGCAACCATCTGACCCAAACTAGACATTTTTTCAGCTTGGATCAGCTGAATTTGGGTAAGTTTTAGTTCATTTAGTGTTTTTTGTAAAGCAGTTGTACGTTCCTCAACCCGAAATTCTAGCTCTTGATTAGCTTTACTGAGTGCTTCTTCCGCTTGTTTACGTCTCTGCACTTCTTTTGCTAATTCATCGATTTTCTGGTTCAGGATAACGAAATTACTGCTGGCTAAAGTTCTATTTTCCAAGCGTAAGAGAATTAAAGCTGAAGATTCAGGAGACCAAGGTTGAAGAATGGCTCCTTGACTACGACACACTAACGTTTGTTCATCATTCTTTCGTAAAGTCAAGGAGCCAATAAGCATTGTTCTACTACTTGAGCAAGCTTGCAGATATTTGACAATATCGTTAGCAGACTCAGTTACAAGTTCAAAGAGCATTTTCCCCCACAGTTCCTGACGGCGCAACCCCAGCATATCTGCTACTGCTTGATTGGTAGCTAACACCTGACCTTCTCCACTCACCAGCAGTAAAGGTTCTGGTAAAACTCTGGCAAATTCAAGAAATTCTTCAGGAGTCATGCATGGGACTTCCAATTTCAGGGTTCGATTCTAATTGACATATCTGCACTCAAGCTTGTATCCTGGGGTTGTTTTAGATGATAAAGAGTTTACACAGATTTAAAGTATTCTCGACCTTCTGCGTCTTCTGTAAATTTTAAGTAAACAATAACTCTACATCCAGAAGCACCCTGTGCTATAGTCTCTTGCAATTCTACTTTAGCATATCCCAGGTTATTAGCTGTGATCGTCCCAAACACGTTTGAAGTCATCATACACATGGCGGGGCGATTAAGCACTTTTTCACCAAACGGGCAGACGCGATTGCCAAAGACAATTTTTTCATCATCCTGCTCAATCACATAAAAATCGCCCTGGATTCGTCTTTTTAAATCAATCAAGACACCAGCAACCTGCTTACGGGAAAGATTTGAGACTTCCAAGGCAGATTTATAATCTTGGTTAATCTGCCTACCGATCCTTTCACCAACTACACTAATAAATCCAGAAGCTTCTTCTAAGCCAACTACATCCTGCAAAGTGCCAGATAATTCTCTGATTAATGTACGTAAAAATATATCGCGTTCTAAAGAAAGATTAAGCGTAGCTATTGAGTGAGTAAGGGCATTGGTCATAAATTTTGAAGACACAATCTTGTAACTACAATTATAGGGTTCCCTACAATGGCTATAAAGTAACTGCTTAATATATTTCGTCAGAGAATTTAATGCTTACTTTTGTAACTGATTAATTGTGATAGTGATCACAAATTCTGAATCTTGTCGTTGCGACAGTTCCCGGTTTTGCAAACTCTCTTTTATGACATTCCATTATCACCCCACACATAAATCAGCTTGCTTGCAATCAGGATAAAGGTTTTCTATTTACCATACAGGAATCTGCTTTGATTTGTGAAAACTTCTGGTTCTTCAGTACTTGTTATGCCAAATTATTAGTTAAACATCAAAAAATCTTTCTTTGGATGAACCAAAAATCCCACAGCTTAAGCCGTGGGAATATCAACTTGTCTCTTTAACGGACACCAGCAGTTTCTAAAGACAAATCTTGAAACATGGGTGTGCTGAGGTAACGTTCGCCAAAGGAAGGCTGAATCATGACAATTAAACGTCCGGCATTTTCTGGACGTTTACCTACTTGGATTGCAGCACACAAAGCTGCACCAGAGGATATCCCAGATAATAAGCCTTCTTCTTTTGCCAAACGTCGCCCATAAGCGATCGCTTGTTCATCGCTGACTCTAATTACTTCATCAACCAATTCTAGGCGGAGAACATCGGGGATAAATCCTGCACCAATACCTTGGATTTTATGTGGCCCGGCTTCACCACCGGAGAGAACAGGGCTGTTGCTGGGTTCAACTGCGATCGCCTTAAAAGTCTTCTTGCGTTGCTTAAGTACTTCTGCAATCCCAGTAATCGTCCCACCAGTACCTACCCCAGCGATGACGATATCTACTTCTGTGTCTGTATCTGCCCAAATTTCTTCGGCGGTGGTTTCTTGGTGAATTTTGGGATTGGCAGGGTTGCGGAACTGTTGCAGCATAAAAGCATTGGGAGTATTAGCCACAATTTCTTCAGCTTTGCGAATTGCTCCCCGCATTCCTTCCGCGCCTGGTGTCAACTCTAAAGCTGCACCATAAGCTCTCAGCATAGCGCGTCGTTCTTGGCTCATCGTCTCTGGCATTGTCAAAATCAAACGGTAGCCACGTGCTGCTGCTACCATTGCTAGAGCAATTCCTGTATTACCAGAGGTAGGCTCAACTAAAATAGTCTTTCCAGGGGAAATTGAGCCAGCCGCTTCTGCTGAAAGTACCATACTCAAACCAATGCGGTCTTTCACCGAAGCTGCTGGGTTCATCCCTTCTAATTTGACAACTATCCTTGCTACTACTCCCTCAGCTTGAGGAATCTTATTCAATTGAACTAAAGGAGTTCGTCCGATCAGTTCTGTTATGTCTTGAGCAATCCGCATTATTTAACTCCTAAAATCCTAAATCTTAGTACAGACTATTTACTTATAACAATAAGGTTTTGTGTATTTAATTTGCAATTTAGTACCAATGAGTGCATATACTATGTATTTTAACTAAACCACAGAATATGAAAGTTTAGGAAGAACTTTTATCAGATGTTCTCATTGATTCTCACTTCAGCAGAGGTCTAGGTTGCCACTTTATATTTTACCATTTGGAATTGTTGACCATTGTCTCTGAGGCTAAGATAAATTTTTATAATTCTGTATAGATGAATAATTTTCATCATCATCTTCTATTTGTTATGGAAATATAATTTACTTTCAAAACATTTAATGGATTTTCTCAACTTATTAGTTTATCTTTATCAAGAGACATTGAGATTTCCTTTTGAGTGCAGATTTTGTCTCCCAAAAGTTGCATCTAAAACCGTT
>CAZZZY010000125.1:0-11591 GCA_964658545.1 uncultured Acetobacteraceae bacterium
GATTTGCTGATTCAAAACGGGTTAATTTTCGATGGCTTAGGTTCTCCACCTGTGCGCAAAGATATCGGCATTCAAAATGGGCGCATTGTCACCCTTGCACCCTCCTTAACTACCCCAGCGCGTGAGGTGGTTGATGCTTCTGGGTTATGGGTGACACCTGGATTTATAGATATTCATACTCATTACGATTTAGAGTTAGAAATTGCACCAGGATTGAGTGAATCAGTGCGTCATGGTGTTACCAGCGTAGTCATTGGTAACTGTAGCTTGTCTGTGGCGATCGCAGAACCCCAAATCTTGGCTGATATTTTTCAGAGGGTAGAGACACTTTCCCATCGGCTGATTGAAAAATGGTTGAAAAAGTCGGTTTCCTGGCAGACACCAGCAGAATATTTACAGCATTTGCAACAGTTACCTCTTGGCCCCAATGTTGCCGCGATGTTTGGACACAGTGCTTTACGCGCTCATGTGATGGGATTAGAACGCAGTTTAACCGTTCAGCCGACAAAATTTGAACTAAAAGTTATGCAGCGCATAGCCAGAGATGCTTTAGACGCTGGCTTTATTGGTATTTCTATTGATATGTTTCCCTGGCATCGGATGAGTGGAGAATGGCAAGGCTGCACAATTCCCTCTCAACACGCCAAATTTAAAGAATATGCAATGCTAGCAGATTTGTGTCGGCAGTGCGATGCCTGCGACGGGCGTAGCCAACGCGTTTTTCAAGTCACACCCAATTTACAACGGCTTGCTTCCTTTGTGGAGATTCTGCGGATAGGTTCAGGGATTGGACAAAAACCACTGCGGCTGACAGTCCTTTCAGCCTTAGATGCCGTACACGATCGCAAACTATGGCGAATATTTTCCCCCCTACTTTTTATTTGGAATCGGCTTCTAAATGGGAATGTGCGCTTTCAAACCCTAACGGAACCCTTCACCATTTACTCTGATGGATCTGTGACTCCCTTATTTGAAGAATTCTCCACAGGCGCACAACTCAATGGCTGTCAGTCACGAGAAGAAAGGCAACAACTATGGGCATCAGAAATTTTTCGTCGTCAGTTTCGCCAAGAATGGCTCAGTAAACGGCGTAGATCATTCCATCGTCAGTTAGATTTAATGGAAGTTATTCACTGTCCCGAAGTGAGTTGGCAAGGGTTAAGTTTTGCCCAAATTGCTCGTCAAAAGCAACAAGAACCAGTAGATTTATTTATCCACGCATTACAAAAATACGATACAGATTTACGCTGGGTGGCCACAGGAGCAAACGATCGCCTAAAACCCCGTTTAGCGATGATGCAGCATCCTCATATTTTGCCTGGTTTTACCGATGCTGGCGCTCACGTCCGTAACCTGGGCTACTATGATGGGGCTTTGTCTTTGCTCAAACAAGCAGTTGCAACGAAGTTTCTTTCACCGGAAGCTGCAATTTGCCGCGTTACGGGGGAACCGGCTGGTTGGTTTCGTCTGGATACGGGAGTTCTGAAAGTTGGTGCGAAAGCGGATATAGTTTTACTCGATCCCAATGCTTTAAATCAGCCAATTAGCCCCCAGGTGCAGATATCAGATCCAGTTTTAGATGGTGAACCTCGGATGGTTAAGCGTGGTTCGGATGAGATTGTGCAAGGGGTTTATATTAATGGGGTTCGGGTTGTTTGTGGGGGTAAGATTAGCGATCGCTTGGGACAAGAAAAGTTGGGAACTGTTTTGTTTCCTGTTTGAATTACCTCACGCAGAGGCGCAGAGAGAAGTTTGAGAGTTTAATATTGAATTGCTTTTACCCCACACCAGCAATCACCTGCCCAATATCTTGGGGGGTTGCACCTGTTGCCAACATTGCCCGGATCAACAATTCAATTGATACTGAAGCATCGGCATTTTCAGCTTTAGCAATCCGAGGTTGGCTAGAACTAATCTTAGCAGCGAGTTCACTTTGAGTCATCAGTTTTTGCCGACGCTCCTTTAAGTTTTGGCTGAGAGCTAGCTTAATTTCAACCAAGATAGTTTCTTCCGGTGTTAACTCCAAAAAATCTGCAACTGTGCCAATTTTCCAACCTTTAGATTCCAAAAGTTCTCTCTTCGCTTGATCCATCACATTGATCTCTCATGCTCTATTTATATCATATCTGATATATCGATCCCTTAACTTAGAGATTAGATTATGGGCAAACTACATTGATGTTGTATTGGTTATAGCTTCTAAATTTATGTCAGATTACTTGTTTTCCCAGTTTAAAGCCAACGAATTTGAAGCTGTGCATAAGGAATTATCTAAAGTTCTAGATATTTCACAAGATAAACTACAAAATCTCTATGAAGTGATGCAGCAAAAATTTGAATTAGAGGGCTATACCGACGATTGGAGGCTTCCCAGAAATATTTTTCACTCTCATGATGAAAGTTTTCAGAAGTGCTACGAAGACGCTTTACTTATTGGAGTAGATATTCCCAGTCTCCTTGAAAAGAACAATAATATTTCAAACAAGAAAACTGTTGCTATCGTCGGACAAGATCCTTTAAGAACAAGTAAAAATAATGAAAGAGTAGAGGAAATTAAGATTGCAACACCCTATGCTTTACACTCAAAGAGTTGTCGTGAGAAGTTACCTAATACAAGACTGTATTTTGATTTGATCAAAGTCTTACTAGATGCAGGATACCGAGTCTACCTCACAGATATTTTCAAAGTATAGGTCAGTAAGGCTAGTTGCGATGACGGTATTCCTCTAAAGAAGCAAGATCGTACTCGCTTCATTCAAGTTCTGAAGGCAGAGTTAGAAATTTTTGAACCAGTTGCGATCGTTACCTGGGGAAAAAAAGCAAGTAACGGCATTAAAAGGATACAATTAGAAGTTAAACACCTTGAGTTTCCTCATCCTAGTGGTGCAGCAAATGGTGCTTGGTGTAAACTAATGGGCAAACCAGCAACACGAGAAAACCGGATTAATTACTGGCAGGAAAAAGTTTTTACCCACTTATCAGGGGTGTAGACAAGGGTAATTGCCAGCAAGCAAACACTACTTGTAAAATTTAAACAGCGAATAATTCCTCGATTCTTATGAGTGAAAAACTCCAGACCGAAAAAGACAAGCTACAGGCAAGCACTAGTATAGAGATAAATCAAGGAACAGAAAACGAAAAAGTTTTATGTTCTCATTGCCAGCGTACTGCTACAAACGGTATTAAATGTAAAGGTATTTGTGTGGCTGATAATGACTACTAAGGGATAAATTCTATGACTTTCTCACAAACTCTCTTATGAGTAATATGAATTATCATCCTCAACAAAATTTGAGAAATCAGATTAATAATCAAGTTCTGGCTCATCCTTTTACAGACTATTGGGATATTTTTATTCTTAAACATCAGCATCCAATTAATATTACTCTACACATTTTGGGAATATTATTTTTTTACAGTTTACTCTTTTATACTTGGAAATTGCAAAATCTTTGGTTGCTCTTGGGCTTACCGTTAACTCAATTGGTTGGATTAACCGGACATTTTTTGTTTGAGCGTAGCCATATTGATTTACAAGATGCTGTTTTTTCTTCGCGGGCTTCTTACTGTTTGGGTAAAATGTTATTGAGGATTTTGATAGGTAAATATCAAGATGATATTCGCCAACGACAAGAAATATTAAATAATTATATATCAAAAAATTATGCAAATATTCAATAATTGGAATGTAATTGCTAAGGGTTGGTATATTGCCTGTTCTAGTCATGAAATACCTAAAAAAACAGCAAAATCTGTAGAGGTGTGCGGTCAAAAAATTGCCATTTTTAGAGGTGAAGATGGACAAGTGCGGGCTTTGGATGCTTATTGCCCTCATTTGGGGACAGATTTAGGAATTGGGAAGGTTGATGGTAATTGGATTCGTTGTACATTTCATCATTGGGCATTTGATGAAACAGGGATTTGTCAAAATATTCCCTGTCAATCAGAAATTCCTACTCAAGCTAAATTACAAGTTTATGCAACAGAGGAAAAGTATGGATTTATCTGGATTTATCCAGATGCTAAAGCACCAGAAAAAGTGGCTGATTTTGATGACTTGAAGGGTAAAGAAATTGTTACGCACGCTGATATTGCATTTGAAAGAAGTTGCCATCACCATATCTGTATGATGAATGGGATTGATACTCAACATTTAAAAACAATTCATCATTTAGACATCAAAATGGATCTGTCGCTACATCGCAGCGAATTAGGCACGCAAATTGACTTTACAATGCGGGGACAATTTCCTAAAACTACCTTTCGAGAACAATTAGGTCAAAGATTTATTGGTTCTACATATCAGTATTCAATGCGTTATGCTCATGGTTGCATTGGTTTGTTAACAATGATGAAAGATGTCCGATTTTTTCCCCCATTGTATATGATATATGCTTATACTCCAATTGCACCTGGAAGAACGAGAATTCAACCGATTTATGTAACTGAAAAACGTCAAGGTATTGTGGGATATCTGCTAAGTCAGTTTTTGCTATTATGTACTCGTTTGGCTTACTATATGCTCCGAGATGAAGATGGCAAGATTTACGACAATATTCGCTTTAATGCAAAGTTGCTCCTTAGTATTGATCAGCCATTAGCTGAATATATGGACTATGTAAATCGGCTAAAACCGTCTCGATGGTCAAAAAATAGGGGTGTAGAATAGTAGATTGGGTTAGCGACAGCTTAATCCAACAAAAGTTTTGGTAATGTTTCGTTTCTCAACCTAATCTACATCTAAATTATTTTATAGAGTGGGGAATGCTCACCAAAGCTTTATTGAGAAGGTGCAAGTCCCTAAATACAGAATTGTAGTGTAAATAACCATTATGGAATCTGTCACATTAGACGGTAAATTTACCATAATGGTCGATAAGGTGTTAATTAAAAACATCATACCCATCGAGTTTAGGTAATTCCCGAATAATGAAGAGTTTGCTGATTCCTGTTCAAAAGTTGCAAGCAAGCGATCGCACCGCCATGTATGCGCTACTGCAAAATCACTTTCAAGGTATAACCTGGGATGGGTTTCAAATTGATCTAGAGCGCAAAAACTGGGTTTTATTGTTGAGAGATGAGACATCCAACGCACTCAAAGGATTTTCAACTCTGATGTTATGCCAAAAGAGTTTTTTGGGAGAACAAATTAGTGTGGTATATTCCGGCGACACTATCGTTGATCCTAGTGCTTGGTCGAGTACAACACTACCACGTAGTTGGATTGCCGCCATCAATTTTCTGCGTCAACACTATGCAGAAAATAAACTTTACTGGCTGCTAATTTGCTCTGGTTTTCGCACTTATCGTTTTCTCCCTACTTTTTGGCAAGATTTCTACCCGCGTTATGATGTCACAACACCTACCAATGTTGCAAATCTGATGGTGAGTTTAGCAGGCGAATACTATGGTAGTTTATATCAAAAAGCAACTGGTATCGTCCATTTCCAGCATCCCCAAATTCTCCGTGAGGGGTTAATTGAAATTCCCACCGGAAGACAAACTAACCCCCATATCCAGTTTTTTGAGGAGAAAAATCCCGGCTATCGATTAGGGGATGAATTGGTTTGTTTAACTGAAATTAACTATGACAATCTCACTCGTGCCGGACAACGGATGTGGGAGTCAAAATCATCGTTAACTTTTGTACAAGATTGTGTTCTTATTTAACTTTTATGACATCTACTAATCCACAGTCAAACTTTAACAATCCAACACAATTTATAGAGGGCTGGTACTGGACATTACCATCAAAAAAATTAAAAATTTGCAAGGTAAAAGCTATAAAGTTGCTAGGTAGAAATCTGGCAATTTATCGGGGAGTCAGTGGTCAAGTGGTGGTCATAGATGCTTATTGTCCACACATGGGCGCTCATTTAGCAGAAGGTAAGGTAGAAGGTGATGGAATTCGCTGCTTTTTTCATAATTGGAAGTATGACAGTCGTGGAATGTGTGTAGATGTTCCTTCTCTGGGAAAACCGCTACCTGTGTGTATTAAAACTTGGCACACGGCGGAAAAATACGGCATGATTTGGGTTTGGGTGGGAGAAGATAAGCCAAGTTCGCTGCCTTTTGTACCAGAATTAGAACAGGCAGATTGTGATTATATATTGGGGACTCGGTTTCTCAAAAACTGTCATCCCAATGTCTTACTAATTAATGCGATTGATGCTCACCACTTCAATAGAGTACACAATCTACCCTTGGAGATTGTATTTGATTCCCAAGATATCAATCTCAACGCTATTACCTTCAGTAACACTACACGGGGAGGGGATGATTCCTGGTTAATTCGCCTGATTCGTCCTCTATACCGCAACGAAGTTACTTATAGTATGTGTTACTGGTATGGTAGCACTGGCACTGTGACGTTAGGGCCGGATTTCCTACACTTTTATATTATATTTACGCTGCGAATGATCGAAGGTGGGAAAACTGAAGGGCAAACCATACTCGTAACTCCCAAGCGTCCAGGATTGTGGGGATGGGTTTTAAATCGTGGTTTGTTATGGTTAACCCAGCAGGTTGGTAATTACTTCGCCAAAGGGGATACACAGGTATTTCAAACAATTCAGTTTGATTTGAAGACTCCCACTAAAGCAGATCAGTCTATTCTGGAATTTATTCAGCATGTTAATCACCAGAAAGGTTTAATCTGGGAAACTTGGGAAACTGTTAATCGCTATGAAGATGCAGTTAATTATTAAACGAACCGCCAACTATTGGAGAGGCTTCCGCCAAGGTGCAGCGTCTCGTAGAGAAGTACGCCAAGTACGCCAAGAGAGAGAAGGAGTAATCATTAAGTGCAAACTTACGGAGAATTGGTATAACTATTAATTTACTTTAATTGAGCAGGAAAAATATGGATTTTAAATATAATATTGTCGGTTTTGACCTACCACACACAGCTTATGATGACGTTTTACGACGGATATTAACAGTAGCATTACCCAATCAAAATAATTATGCTAATTACCCGCAATTAAATTATTGGGACGCGGAATTTTTCAATTTACATCAAGTCAAATTTTTTCAAGAATCTAATATTAATGACCAATCTGCTATTCTGGAACTTGCTAACCGCAGTCTGTTAGAAGAATCATATTTCATTGAGAAAGCAGGCGTTGGCTACATGGCAAAAATGGTACTGTTAGCAGAAACGGTTGAAGAACGAATGCTTTATGGATTGTTTACGGCTGATGAAGCTACCCATCTTCACCAAATCAGCCATTTTTTACCAGAAATGGAAGTCACTACCACGGATGAACCGTTTTTGCGCTTACTATCAGAAGTGGTTGAAAGTGCAGATAAAACAGTTTTGTTATTTGTGCTGCAAGTCGTTTTAGAAGGATGGGGTTTAAGCCATTATCGGCGTTTAGCTAAGGAATGCCGCTATCCAATTTTAGCAGAACTTTTTTCCAGTTTTTTACAATCTGAATGCCGTCATCACGCTACGGGAACCACCTTGTTTAATCAAATTTCAGTTTCAGCATTCAGTCAAACAACAATTATTGATATATTGGCACAGTTTTTGTTGATGGTACAAGTGGGGCCCCAAAGCGTGCTAGCAGCAGTCGAACAAGTCAAAGGACATCTGACGCGATCGCAAAAAATCCAAATACTAGAAGAACTGAATACAGAAACCCACAGTGGAAGGCGATTACAAATCTTGCGATCGCTCATGGGGGGAAAATCAGCCCAGTCTATCCTGCAAACCTTGGAAGAACGCGGGGCTTTTGAACCACTCCCCGCCCATCAATGTGTGTAATAAATATCAATCTTATCTCTGCGTGAAATAAAAACGGATATGGAAAAAACTATTTATCGCAAATTACAAATTAACCACACCCGCAACAAACAGCAAGATCATACTGCTTTAATGGATGAAGCAGTTACCAATTTTCGCTATGAAGATTGTCAAAACGAGTATTGGAACCCAGAGGAATTTTCTCTACTATATGGTACACCTTTATGGGAACAGTCCAGCCAACATCAGCGGATAATTTTGAACCAACTTTACTGGGTAGCTTACTACTCACAAATTGTTTCTGCTGAAATTGCCACTATCTTTTTCAATCAAACCAGTGCAGCCGGACTTTACGCTCAAGAAGATTTTCGCTTAATCTGCGATACATTAGATTTGGAATCGTCCCAAGAGCGATCGCACATTAACGCCTTCCGCACAATTGCCAAGCAGGTTGAACAAGCGTTGTTTGGGGAACTGATCTTTACCTACCCCATGCGCGGCCCCTTTACAGAAACGATGGTTTATGCTGACACCAATGCTCTAAAAACTTGGTGGAAAAAAATTCAACTTCAATACTTTGGACTAATTTCTGCGAATAATACTTTTTTGGCTTGTCAGTATTTCACTGTCCGGGGAGTGCGGACACTAAACGGTAAGTTAGTACAGCACAAACTCAGCAATTATTATCAAAAACATCCCCATCCTGAAGCTGCCCCCATTCCGGCTCAAGTCTCCTATTATCACTTCATGGATGAAAGTTTTCACTTCAATAGTTCGACAATTATATCTCACGATGTTATCACTTGCCTTAAGCCACCGACTGCATTTGAGCGACTGGTGGCAAATTTAGGATTATGGGGATGTCAGCGCGATCATTTTCATTTTTCGGCTGCAATTAACGGGATTTTCTGGTACGATCCAGCGCTGTATGGCAAGATTTATCAAGTGTTGCGATCGCGTATTTTTGAGATGAGTAACATGGATGCTAAAGAAATGATGCGACGTTGTTTTACGGAAGAGTCGGAAGGATTGCAGCGCAGTTTTTCAACTCATCAAGAAGCGAGGAAATCTTATCAAGTGTATGTTGAAAAACTCGATTATATTTGGCAACGTAATCGGGATATGTCTTTGATGGCTACTAATTCAGTTTCTCGATATTTGGCAACTCAAAAGAGGGCATTTCAAGGTTTTGAACAGCATTACACTCAGAATTTGCAGCAAATCCCTGCAAATGAATAGAATATTAAAAATAAGGCAAATTCAGCTTTTGTAAATTAAACGTATAACAGCTTACCCTGCTTTTCTTTGCATTTTGTGAAGATAATAATTGATGTATAACTATATACAAAAAACATGAGGTTCAAATGCTCCAAAGACTGTATATACACAACTTCAGATGCTTAGAAAACTTTGAACTGACCATAAAGGGGATGCCATCTGCTCTCTTGATTGGAAAAAACGGTTCAGGTAAATCAACTATTGCTTATGCATTAGAGGTACTTCAGAAGATTAGTCGAGGCACAAATAGAGTTGGCGATCTTGTCAAGCAGAAGGATTTCACTCGTGGAAGGTCTGATGTTCCGATCCGATTTGAAATAGAAGTATTACTTCAGGATAAATTATATAAATATATCCTTGCTTTAGAGTTGCCAGAAAAATTTAAAGAACTTCGAGTTTTTGAAGAGCAACTACTAGTTTCAGGAGAACCAATCTACTCTCGAAAAGAAGCTCAAGTTACTCTTCACACTAGCTCACAAAATCGTGAGGCTCAGTTTCTAGTTGATTGGCATCTTGTTGCACTTCCAGTCATTCAGGAGCAATCAGAAACAGATCCGCTTCGGATTTTTAAGACTTGGCTTGCTCACATGATCATTTTAGCCCCGATTCCAAGCTTAATGACAGGAGAGTCCAACGGCGACACTTTGGAGCCAAAACGGGATGCTTCAAACTTCGGAGAGTGGTTTTCTGGGTTACTTAGTCGCTATCCTGCCGCCTATACACAGATTGTCCAATATCTCCTTAAAGTTATGCCTGATATTAAGGATTTTCTGAATGAACTAATCGGCAAAGATTCCAAAAACATGATTGTTCGGTTTCAAGAAAATAAGGCGAATCTGAGTGTTGACTTTGAAGCCTTATCTGACGGTGAAAAATGCTTTTTTCTTTGCGCTGTTGTCTTAGCTGCAAACGAATCATACGGCCCACTTTTTTGCTTTTGGGACGAGCCTGACAACTATCTCGCCATATCAGAGGTTGGGCATTTTATAACATCACTGCGAGGCTCATTTAGGAATGTTGGCCAAATTTTGGTGACATCTCATAATCCTGAAGCAATCCGAAAGTTTTCAAATGAAAATACCTTTGTGCTTGATCGAAAAAGCCACTTGGAGCCAACTTTGGTCAGATTGCTCAGTGATCTATCTGTTCAAGGCGATCTTGTAGATGCCTTGATTCGTGGCGATATAGAACTATGAGCGTAAATCACTATCAGCCACACATTTTTGTATTGCCAGAAGATGATGCTAATCGCCAGATTGTGAACGGATTTATTCTTGATTTAAACCTCAATAGCCGCGCTATTCAAGTCCTGCCTCCTGCTGGTGGTTGGACAAAAGTTGTGGAGAAATTTACGAATGATTATGCCTCTACAATGCGGCAATATCGACACAGAATGATTATTTTGCTGATTGATTTTGATGAAGATACAGCTAGATTAAATTATGTAAAGCATCAGATTCCAGATGATTTAAAAAATAGAGTATTTATTCTTGGAGTGTTATCTGAACCAGAGAGTTTAAAGAGAGATATTAAAAAGAGTTTTGAAAAGATCGGAGAAGCCCTTGCAAAGGATTGCTCCGACAACACGAATGAATTATGGGGACACAATCTTCTCATACACAATAAAGCTGAGTTAGCTCGTCTGATTTCATCTGTTAAACCATTTCTATTTAATTTGAAATAATGTTGCTGAATGGGAGATGTCCAACTTTTTGCTGCAACAGATAGAACCTAAATATCGTAGTGATACAAAGGGGATATGCCGCAGTTGAGCTTGACCGTTACACGATTACTATAAGATAGTCTCAATGAATACTTTGAAAAAGTCGTGAGTGCGCTAATGTTTATATATGTCTGACTTTTGTAAGATATCTTTTCCAGGAACTGATTACCTTTCCCTGAGTCTGCAACCCCATCAAAATTTATCTGAACATCTCACAATTCAGAATTCACCTGTTTTATTTGGTTGTCGGACTGGTATTTGTGGCACTTGTTTAGTTGAGGTTGCTGGTGATATTCCTCCTCCTAAAGCTGATGAGCAGGAAATGTTGGAAACTTTAGCAGCTAATAATCCTCATGCGCGGTTAGCTTGCCAGCTTGATGTTACAGTTAATATTGAAATTCGGAACATGGAAAGATGAATTAGTTAAACTCAGTTTAGAGACTTAGTTCAAGAGAGGATTTGTACTCGCAGTGTCACAGTAGTAGTAGTTATATTTGCTTGCTCGTCTCTTGTGAAAGTATTTCATGAACGAGTAAGTTTTTTCTACTTAGCACAAAATTTACATACACCTGACATCTCATCCCCGTCTCTGTACAGCGATCGCTATGCGCGATGAACTTTATCGGCGTAGTTTACCGCCGTAGGCATCGTTTCCATGATTCAGTTGCTTGGCTCAAAAAATTGGGTGAGTGCGATCGCAAGCTCGACAACCCACGCGGACGCGCACCTATTCAGTTTTATTAGTTAGCCAGAATCCGCTCAATGCCAGCAGCGTGTGCAAAGTCAGCATCTTGAAACCCACCATTGGGAGTCCACACAGGGGTAGCTGGGCGAACTAAACCG
>CAZZZY010000126.1:0-11506 GCA_964658545.1 uncultured Acetobacteraceae bacterium
CTTTGTAGCTATGGAGTATTATGAGCTAGCTATTCAAGGAGCCAAAGAACAGGGATATGTTCAAGAAGAAGCATTAGCCAACGAATTAGCAGCAGAATTTTACTTTTCCCGTGGTAGAAATCAGCAGGCGATCTTCTACCTGAGAGAATCTTATCATGCTTATATACGTTGGGGAGCGATTGCAAAAGTCAGTGATTTAGAGTCAAAATACCCCGATTATTGCCCATTCAGAATAAATCAAGAATCATCGAGTTTGAAGACTACCTTGCGAACTACTTCAAGCAAAATCAATAATTTGGCATCTTTTGATTTGTCTACAGTTTTTAAAGCTTCGCAAGCTATTTCTAGTGAAATCATACTAGACGAATTGCTATCTAAGTTGATGAAAATTGTTATGGAAAATGCTGGCGCACAAACTAGCTGCTTCCTTTTAGAGAAAAATGGTCAAATGGTAATAGAAGCATTTGTGGGAGTTAACAAAAATGAGATGCTTTTGGAAAACTCCATGTCTTTAGATAATAGTCTATATGTACCTATATCTATACTCAACTATGTGATGAGAACTCAGGAAAGTATCGTTATTGGTGATGCTAGCTCTGAAGGAAAATTTACTAGAGATCCTTACATTATTCAGAATAAATGTAAATCAGTTTTATGTACACCCATAATTCATCAAAGTAAACTTATCGGAATTCTATATCTGCAAAATAATTTAACAACGAATGCATTTACTACTGAACGTTTAGAAGTTTTAAAAATTCTTACCTCTCAAGCAGCTATTTCTATCGAGAATGCCAAGCTGTATACTAATCTCTCTCAACTAAATGATAACTTGCAACAAGCTAACCAGCAATTAGAGAGCTATAGCAAAAATCTGGAAATAAAAGTCGAAGAGAGAACACAGGAATTACATAAAAAAAATGTGCGTTTGGAAGAACAAGCACTAGAATTAGAACTGACATTAAAGCAACTAAAAACAACACAGATCCAGATGATTCAAAAAGAAAAAATGTCTGGATTGGGTCAATTAGTTGCTGGTATAGCTCATGAAATTAATAACCCAATTAATTTTATATATGGCAATATTTCTCATGCTAGTGAATATATTAAGGATCTATTACATCTAGTTAAAGTTTATCAAAAAGTATCACCCAATTTGAATCCTCAAATTCTAGCGGAACAAGAGGATATAGATTTTGAATTTTTGCTTGAAGACTTACCAAAATTGCTATCTTCCATGAAGATTGGAGCCGATCGCATCCGCCAGATAGTTCTGAGCTTACGTAACTTCTCCCGTTTGGATGAAGCAGAAATGAAGCCAGTTAATATCCATGAAGGTATTGATAGTACTTTACTAATATTACAACATCGACTCAAAACTGAGTCAGTCAATTCTCAGATTCAAATTATCAAAAATTATGCCTCATTACCATTAGTCGATTGTTATCCAGGTCAACTCAACCAAGTATTTATGAATTTGTTAGCTAATGCTATTGATGCTTTGGAAGAGTATAATTCTCACCGTTCATTGAAAGAAGCTGAACTAAATCCAAGTTATATCAAAATAACTACTGAGTTATTAGAGCAAAATCTGCTAGCTATTCGCATTGCTGATAATGGTTCTGGGATGACACCGGATATACTTTCTCAGATTTTCAATCCTTTCTTTACTACTAAACCTATTGGGAAAGGTACTGGTTTAGGATTATCTATTAGCTACACAATTATTGTAGAAAAACATGGAGGTCAAATTAGTTGTCAGTCAGTACCAGGACAAGGAACTGAGTTCATAATTGAACTTTCAGTACATCAGAATAATTCTAAATTAATAAAGTAAAAATTAAACATTAAAGGAATATTTATGATTAGTAATTATCAACGTACAGATATTGCTACTATTTCAATTTCCGAAGTCTTTATGGCTTTGGTAACAGGAAATATAGTAGATAAGCCTTATGAACCTTCAAGTATTGGAAAAATATCCCGATTAACAACTACACAGCGAGATTTATATCTGGATAATATGCTCCATCCAGATAGTACTGTTTTCAGTTTAGGAGCATCGATAAAGCTACCAAAAACTTTAGATAGATTTATTTGGGAACAGGCAGTAAAAATAGTATGCGAAGCAGATGATACAATTAAAACAAAGTTTATTTTTTATCAAGGTGAGGCTTTTCAATTTGTAGATAAAAGTGCTGATATTTATTTTGAATTTATCGAAATTAATACTAAAAATTCTGATTTTAATAGTTTGGAACATATCATCCAGAAAAAAATTAAAGTAAAACTGGAATTTAACAAAAACTATTTATTTAGAAATATTTTAGTCAAAGATCAGCAGGGCAATTATACTGCTATTTTAGGTGCTCCTCATATTCTTTTTGATGGATATTCTGCCAAAATTTTCTTTGAAAAAGTTGGAAAAGTTTATTTAGATTTAAAAGCAGGTAATATTCCTCAAAAATTTAAACTTGGTTCTTTTTATGATTGTATTGAAGAGCATCTACTTGAATTTGATACTCAAGAAAATCAGCAGTATTGGCAGGAATCTTTAAGCAATATTATTCCTGTCACATCTTATATAAAACCCAAAAAAGAAAACAAAGCCCAATCTAGAAAAGTGCAAATTACTGGGAATGAGCTAGAGCAGATTAGAAAATATTGCCAATTAAATAAATGTAATATCCCAGCTTTTTTTAAGGCTGTGTATGGTATTTACTTGAGTAAGTATTTACAAGCGCCAGGAGATTTTGTATTTTACGATATTATCGGTAAAAGAGATAAGCAAACACTTAATGTTTTAGGTTGTCTTTATCAAGTAGTTCCTGTTATTGTTAATCAAAATCTTCTTGGAAATAATTCAAACGTTTTTAATTATCTTTCATATATAAATGATTATCGAAAAAATCTCAACCATTATGAAAATATTTCTGTATTTCAACAAAAAAAATCTTTGAGAGATGAGCAATTAAAATTCTTCTATAATTTTTATAAATTCAAAGTTCTTAATCTACCTGTTGCTGAAGAAAATCCTAGATTAACTGTTTATAATTCTTTTGCTGATAATGAAGTTCATCTTATAATTAACGAGTTTAAGCATACTATAGAGATAGAAATATTTTATAATGAAACTTGTTTTGTATATGTAGAAACTTTAGAAAGATTGCTATTTTTAGCCAATCAAATTATTCAAGGTTGTGAGTATTTTCATCAATTGAATATCTTGCCAGAAAGCGAGCATAAAGATTTATTAGAAAACTGGAACAATACCAGTACGAATTACGCCTTAGATAAATGCGTTCATCAGCTATTTGAAGCGCAGGTGGAGCGATCGCCACATACCTTAGCTCTCATCTTGAAAGAAGGACAGAACCACCAACAGTCTTCACTCACTTACGAGAAACTCAATCAGCACGCGAACCAGTTAGCGCATTATCTGCGTTCAGCGAAGCTGTCGCGTAGCGATTCGCTAGGTGTGAAACCAGATATGCCCATAGGAATCTGTGTAGAGAGAACCCTGGAAATGGCGATCGCAGTTTTGGCAGTTCTCAAAGCTGGTGGGGCTTACGTACCAATGGATTCAGCCTATCCCAAGGAACGTCTAGCCTTTATGCTTGAGGATACTCAAGTATCAGTTTTACTCACTCAACAAAAACTATTAGCACAGCTTCCTGAAACCAAAGCGCAGATTATCTGTTTAGATACCGACTGGGACAACATAGGCCAATATAGTCAGGAAAATCCCTCTAGTGAAGTCACACCAGAGAATTTAGCCTATATCATCTACACCTCTGGTTCTACAGGCACACCGAAAGGCATCTGTTTAGCTCACCGTCCTTTAGTGAATTTACTGCAATGGCACTTAAACTCACTATTAACAGGTGTACGTACCTTGCAATTTGCCTCTTTGAGCTTTGATGCCAGCTTTCATGAGATGTTTGCTACTTGGTCTTCAGGAGGAACTTTGTTTCTCATCTCAGAAAACTCGCGTCGGGACACTACAGCTTTAGCTCATTTTATTCAGAGTCAAGAGATTGAAAAAGTTATCCTACCTGTTATCGTGCTACAGCAAATGGCAGAAATGGCTGTATCTCACTTGGAATTATTTACTAGCTTAAAAGAAGTTACTACCACCGGTGAACAACTGCAAATCACTCCAGCCATTGTCAAATTATTTAAATCACTACCACACTGCTCATTTCATAATCATTATGGGCCATCAGAAACCCATGTAGTAACAGCTTTAACATTAGATCAGAATCCTGATTCCTGGCCAACTTATCCCTCTATAGGTCGTCCCATCGCTAACACCCAAATCTACATACTTGATGGAGAGTTAAAGCCAGTTCCCATCGGTGTTCCGGGAGAGCTTTACATTGGTGGCGATAGTTTAGCTAGGGGTTACTTCAATCGACCCGATCTGACTGCCCAACGCTTTATTCCCAATCCTTATGCAAAATCGCATCGCTTGTATAAAACAGGTGACTTAGCTTGCTACTTACCAGATGGCAATATTGAATACCTGGGTCGGATAGACCAGCAGGTGAAGATTCGCGGGTTCCGCATTGAGTTGGGGGAAATCGAAGCAATGCTATTGCAGCATCCTGATGTTCTTGAAGCCGCAGTCATGGCGCGTGAGGATGTGCCTGGGAACAAGCAACTAGTCGGTTATATTGTTTCCAGCTTGATTCCAGAGCGAGTACCTTATGCAAGTGTTTGTCGAGTGGAAACTGATGACAACCGGATAGTAGAACTACAAACAGAGGATATCTCCAATGCTGGCGTTTGTTTGGTAGGGGTGTCATTTAGTTGGGTAAGAGGTAAGCGCGTCCGTCTTTGCCTAAACTTGCCAGTGACATCGCAAGAACTATGGTTAAATGGCAGCGTTGCTTGGAGTCAGGGTCAACGGGTTGGTATTCAGTTGACTCTAACGCCTACCCAAAAAACCTTGTTTCACCAAAGCATAGACCATATCTTAGAAACCCAACATCTATGGAAGATTTTGCAGCGTACAGTCAGTGGCAATCTCCGTAAATTTCTCAAGGAGAAACTGCCAGATTATATGGTGCCTTCCAGCTTTGTGATGTTAAATGCATTGCCACTAACATCTAACGGGAAAGTAGATCGTCGCTCCTTACCAGCACCCGATCGCACTGGACGGAATCTGGAGCAAGATTTTGTCTCACCTCGTACTACCGTTGAGGAAGTACTAGCAAAAATTTGGGTGGAAGTTTTGCGACTGGAGCAGATCAGCGTCCACGATAACTTTTTTGAGATTGGGGGACACTCACTGCTAGCGACTCAGATAATCTCTCGTGTTCGAGATACCTATCAATTAGATTTACCATTGCGGCGTTTATTCGATGCGCCTACTGTTGCTAGCTTGGCGGAAATTATTGATGCACAACTCCAGCAAAATCTAGAATTGCAGACTCAAGGAATTGTACCTGCAACACGCAACCAAAACTTGCCTCTTTCTTTTGCCCAGCAGCGATTATGGTTTCTGGAACAGTTCTTACCTGACAATCCGTTATACAACTTCCCGCAGAGTTTTCACCTTGTTGGTCAACTAAATCTAAGTGCCTTAGAAGAGAGTATCAACGAAATTATTCGCCGCCATGAGATTTTACGCACCACTTTTGCTTTCTTAGATGGGCAGCCAGTACAAATTATTGCTCCTACTCTAACTGTACCTTTGCATCGAATAGATTTGAGATCGCTGTCTGGGTCGCAGAAAGACACAGAAATTCAGCGATTAACAATTGAGGAGTGCCAACGGTCTTTTAACCTCAATCACGGGTCGCTAGTACGAACCACCCTTTTACAGTTAGGCGCAGAAGAATATGTACTGCTTTTAAATATTCACCATATTGTTTTTGATGGTTGGTCTGTCGCTACATTTTTCCGAGAACTGAGACTGTTATATCAAGCTTTCGTCAACGGTCAACCTTCTCCCCTAACTGAGTTGCCGATTCAGTATGCAGACTTTGCTCTTTGGCAACGACAATGGTTGCAAGGAGAAGTATTATCAGAGCAACTAGACTATTGGAAGCAGCAGTTAACAGATTTACCCATTTTACAGTTACCAAGCGATCGCCCCCGACCAGCAATCCAAACTTATCGCGGGACGCGTCAACCTTTAGCACTTTGCAAATCTCTCACCGAGAAACTAACCCAATTCAGTCAGCAGGAGGGAGTTACTTTATTTATGACGCTCTTAGCAGCGTTCCAAACATTGCTATTCCGTTATACAAGTAGCGCAGATATCCAAGTAGGTTCGTTAATTGCCAACCGTCACCATCAAGAAATTGAGAGTTTAATTGGATTTTTTGTTAACACCTTAGTACTACGCAGTGATTTTTCTGACTCTCCAACTTTCCGCCAGTTGCTTAAGCAAGTGCGAGATGTAACCTTAGAAGCATACTCCCATCAAGACTTACCCTTTGAGAAACTGGTAGAGGAACTAGAACCAGAACGAGATTTGAGCCGCCATCCCCTCTTCCAAATCGGCTTTGCTCTGCAAAATGTACCCATACAAGCTCTGGAACTTGAGGGTTTGACTATTAACCATCGCTTAGAACACAATGGCGCAGCCAAGTTTGATCTGTTCCTAGAACTATTTGAAACGCCAGATGGGATTAGTGGTTGGTTTGAGTACAGCACCGATTTATTTGATGCTGCTACCATCTCTCGCATCGGGGAAAATTTTCAGACTTTAGTTGCAGGTATTGTTGCTAATCCCGACCAGAAAGTTGCAGATTTACCCCTATTAACAGCTACTGAGCGCCAACAATTATTAGTGGGATGGAATCAAACTCAAGCAGATTACCCTGAACAAAGTTGCATTCACCAACTATTTGAAGCACAAGTACAGCGATCGCCTGATTCTATAGCAGCAATTTTTGCAGAACAGCAAATAACTTATCATGATTTGAATGCCAGAGCCAATCAATTAGCCCGTCATTTACAAACTTTAGGTGTAGGGCCAGATGTGTTGGTAGGGATTTGTGTAGAGCGATCGCTGGAGATGATCGTAGCTTTATTAGCGATTCTCAAAGCTGGTGGGGCTTATATATCTCTAGATACCGCCTATCCACAGCAGCGTTTATCTTTAATGCTGACAGACTCTCAAGTAACAGTGCTATTAACCCAGCAATGTTTGTTGCAGCAGCTTCCCGAACATCAAGCTAGTATTGTCTGTCTGGATAGAGACTGGGAGGATATTGCTACCAAAACCCAAGATAACCTGGATATTAATATCCATCCTGACAATTTAGCTTATGTCATCTACACCTCCGGTTCTACTGGTAAACCAAAAGGTGTAGCGATGCCACACCGTCCCTTAGTCAACTTAATTGCTTGGCAGTCGCAAACTTCCACAGTGGAAGAAGGCAGCAAAACACTGCAATATACACCCATTAGCTTTGATGTTTCCTTCCAAGAAATCTTTGCCACCTTGACTACAGGCGGAACATTGGTATTGATTTCAGAATCAATGCGTCGTGAACCCACACACCTGCTGCAATTTCTGAACCAAGAAGGGATTGAGCGATTGTTCCTACCGTATGTCGCTTTGCAACAATTAGCGGAAATGGCCAGGATAGAAGGCATAGTCCCCTGTAGTTTACGCGAAGTAATTACGGCTGGGGAACAGTTACGCATTACAGAGGCGATCGCACATTTATTTCGCCAATTGCCTAACTGCACTCTCCACAACCACTATGGCCCATCAGAAACTCATGTCGTGACTGCCTTTACCCTTGCCAATTCACCTACAGATTGGTCAATTTTGCCACCCATTGGACGACCGATTGCTAATAGTCAAATCTATCTATTAGATTCTCAGTTACAACCTGTTCCTGTAGGTGTACCTGGAGAACTCTACATTGGTGGTATTGGTATAGCACGCGGCTATCTCAATCGCTTGGATCTTACAGATGCTCGGTTCATTGCCAACCCCTTTGAGAATTCAAAATGCGATCGCCTTTATAAAACAGGCGATTTAGCCCGCTACTTGAGCGATGGCAATATCGAATATCTCAGTCGTATCGATCATCAAGTGAAAATTCGCGGCTTCCGAATCGAGCTAGGAGAGATTGAAGCTTTACTAGCACAACATCCCTCTGTCAAAACAAGTGTTGTTATAGATCGGGAAGATGTACCTGGACAAAAGAGTTTGGTAGCTTATGTAGTGCCAAATCAACAATATGAGAATGACAGCCAACTTACATTAGAACTCCGTCACTTTCTCAAACAAAAGCTACCAGAATATATGATACCTACAGCTTTTGTCTGCTTAGAGAAATTACCACTAACACCCAGTGGCAAGTTAGATCGTCGAGCATTACCTGCTCCCGATCAATCCAGACCCATTCTAGAAGTAGCATTAATTACACCTCGTACTCCGACTGAGGAAAAAATGGTCGGTATCTGGATTAAGATACTTGGCATTGAGAATGTGGGCATTCAAGATAATTTCTTTGAACTTGGCGGTAATTCCCTATTAGCAGCGCAGTTAATGATCTATGTGCGAGAAACTTTTCAAGTACAGATGCCTGTAAGGTCTATTTTCGAGCAGCAGACTATAGAGGGACTGTGCCAGATACTTGAGAAATTACATCACGGAGAAAATACTGCTCTCAATAATGTTATTAGTTTCAAAGCTGAAGCTGTACTAGATCCAAACATCTATCCCCAAGGAGTGCTTGCTAAAGACATCAGTCAGCCAAAGCATATTTTCTTAACAGGTGCTACCGGCTTTCTCGGTGCTTTCTTACTACATGAATTGTTGCAGCAAACAGAGGCAAAAATATATTGCCTTGTGCGTGCTGATAATGAGAGTGAAGGTTTGAGAAGGTTGCAGAAAAACCTAGAAAAATATTTAATCTGGGACGCAAAGCAAAGTTCAAGAATTATTGCCATACCAGGAAATTTAGATCGGGAGCATCTAGGAGTTTCTCTAGAGCAATTTGACAGGCTAGCAGAGCAAATAGATGTAATTTATCACAGTGGCGCTCAAGTCGGCTTTGCTAAACCATACTCTCTAATTAAGGCAGTAAATGTTCTTGGCACTCAAGAAGTTTTGAGATTGGCATGTCACGCTCAAATAAAGCCAATACACTACATCTCAACAACTGCCGTTTTTAGCACAATTGCTTGTTTTAATGGGTTAAATGTCATTTATGAGGACGATGATATAGATCCTAGTGAAACTTATCTTTATCAAGATGTTGGTTATATACAAAGTAAGTGGGTAGCTGAAAAACTTGTTTGGATTGCGAAATCTAGAGGTATCCCTGTAACAGTTATTAGATCGGGATTTTTAATGGGTCATCCACAGACTGGTGTAACGAATACAGACGACTACATATCTAGATTAATCAAAGCTTGTATTCAATTAGGTAGTTTTCCAGATTTAGTTAATCAAAAACAAGATTTAATTACTGTTGATTATGCCAGTAAAGCTATTGTTCAAATATCTAGAAGAAAAGAATCTTTAGGGAAGGCATTTCATATAGTTCCTTTGGCATCGCAAAATATTGATTTAACTAGATTATTTGACCTGATATCAACTTGTGGATACCAACTGAAAAAAGTGCCTTATGAACAATGGACAAATGATTTAATCAATCAAGGTCGATACTCTCAGGAAAATCCCTTATTTCCTCTTATACCAATGTTAACTGAACAAGTGCATCAAGGGCTGACTGGATGGCAACTATATCAAAACACTCCTGAATTAGATTGTCGCAATACACTGGAGGCAATTGCTGATATTTCCCTTTCCTGTCCATCAATGGATACTGAATTAATCGGTAAATATTTAGCTTATTTCCTACACAGTGGATTTTTGAAATAGAGAGTATATAGCGGTTCTCAAACGTTAAAGGTTTTTCTTTCCCCCTTTTCCTAAAAACCCGACAAGTATTGGGACACGACCTATCCCTTATTTCATTAAACTCATTCTCCAGTGGGCAAACGCTGAGTAAAAACTATACCAAAAGGTTGATGTAATTAAAATTCTGCAACAGAATAATTACGGGTAATAGTATGAGTATTTTGTCCTCATAGTTTGTTAAAAATTCTTACACATCTGATGCTCGACAATATTGCAAAGGCATCAATCAAACAGGATTTCTATGACTTCAGATAGTTTTAATACAACCAAAACAGTCAGTGTTGCCTATGCAGGCTCACTAGTCAATTTGATAGAAAATAAGCTAGCTCCAGACTTTGAAAAAGCAACTGGCTACAAGTACCAAGGCAAAGCAGCAGGTTCAACTGTACTTGCTAACGCCATTAGAGATAAGATTATTCAGCCAGATGTCTTTATAAGTGCTTCGACTAGAGCCTACCAACGACTTGAAGGAGCAGCTAACAGCAACCAAGTGAAGTGGAGTTTAGTTTTTGCCTCTACTTCAATGGTTATTGGGTATAGCCCTGCAAGTCAATTCCTTGAGCAATTTCATGCTGCTGCCGCTGGTACTGTTCCCTGGTATCAAGTACTTCAGCAGCCAGGAGTGCGATTGGGCAGGACAGATCCTACCCTTGACCCAAAAGGGATCTATGCGATTTTGGTCATGCAACTAGCTTCACTTTACTACAACCAATCTGACATCAGACACACAATCCTTGGTTCGGATACAAATCAGACTCAAATATTTCCCGAAGCAGATTTGGTTGCATACTTGAAAGATGGCAATCTGGATGCCGGATTCTTTTACCTTAATGAAGTTTTGGATGTGGATTTACCTTATATCATCCTGCCAGGAGAAATTAATCTCGGCGATCCTATCCACAAGGACTTTTATCAACAAGCTAATTACCAGGATGCTCAAGGACAGACAGTTGCTGGTGAACCTATACTTTACAGTTTGACCATTCCAACAAAAGTTGAGAACGACACTGGAGCGGTGGAATTTGTCAAGTACTTGCTTGGAAGTAACGGGTGTCAATTATTGCAAGAAGACGGCTTATCAATGATACCCCTTCACTTTGATGGCGATCTCGGTGCTGTTCCAGAACAACTGGCAAACTCTGTGAAAAATCTGAGATCCTGAGAACTTTTGCAAAAGTGTTTTGTGGTATAATCAAGGGTTGGGTAACTTGCGATTAGGACTTTGAGGAGCAGTGAAAATAGAGAAAGCTAAACACCTGAGTGCGAGAAAATTTAAGCGCATGACACAGAGTTTGCCGTCAAACCTTTGAGTTAATGGTTGAGGTAGTTAACAAATTTTCCATGACTGTCGCTGCGGCAATTTTATAACTAGCCGCTATCCGCGTGTAACCAAACCTATCTTTGCAATATTGCTCGAAGGTTTTATGCGTGGAACGGTACAGCCGACGATCGCGCAATTCTGCCAATGCCTTACCTGCCTCAAAACTCAAATAAAAAAGTTGAACAATTAGGAGAGTGATGCTAAGAGAATGTGGGCGCGATGGGCTACGCCCTGCCGGAGGCGATCGCTCTAATAATAACTTAGCATGGGCGCGGCGTACAGGC
>CAZZZY010000127.1:0-11443 GCA_964658545.1 uncultured Acetobacteraceae bacterium
ATTGTCATAAGAGGCAGTGACGATGCGTTTGCCATCGGGGCTAAAACTGGCGCTGATGACATAGCCAGTATGCCCTTTGAGTTGATTCTGCTCATGAATATTATCCAAAATTGTTTGTAAAGCTAACTGGGGACTAGCAGATGGATATTCTTCTAGTGGGCGTTTGTCTTTGACTAGCCCTTGTAACTCTTGCCCAGCCTGCATCGCTAACAGTAATGGTTCTATTTCTTCTAATTGAAAGTTCTGCCACGCTGTAATCCCTTGTCGCTCTAGTCTTGCCCCTGTCTGTGCTTCTTGACTCAGGTGATATGCTTGGTTTGCCAAAAATGCAGCAATTCCTGCTAACACTAGGGAGATACCTAGTACCCCAGAGCCAAGACGAATGCGCTGTGTTGCTTTCTGGTTAGCAAAAGCTAAAATTTGTTGAGCTTGCTCAGATTGCTTGAGTTGCTGTTCAGCTAACTGGCGCTGTTCTTGTGCTAAAAGATTTTTCTTTCTTTCTCTTTCCAATTCTGCCATCAACTCATTAAGCTTAGGCTGCTGTTGCTGGCGAATAAAGGCTGCTAAATAGTCATGTACCAATTGATAACGGTCAAACGGGTTCTCTGGCAACAAAACCACCAAACCAGATTTGACAAAAATCTCTAAGACCAAATCTAATTTATAACCATTGCTGCTGACATCAGCCGCCAATGCTTTCAAATCCCGTTCTATTTCAGCGCGAGTCTTCAGAGGGCGAGTACCTTTTTCATCGGTAAGCAAGTACAGCAACAGTTCAGCCCCAAGCTTATTTTCAACACCACAATCATCAACAACTTCTGCTAAGTAACGCTTTACTAATTCTTCTTTGGCGTTACGCCCGTACTCTTGATACTTAGCCAAAGTTCTAATGTTTTCTGTTTGCAGTTGCGCCCCTACTACCTGCAATTCAATGGGACGCACCTCCTTTAACTCGCTTGCTAAATCCTCCACTAACTGATTTACTAAGGCTGGTTCTAAATAAAAAGAAGTTTTTTCTGTGAGGCGTTGAATAATTGACTTGGCATCACTGGTCGAAAAATTGCCTAACTTATAAAGCACATTATTGCTGAGAATATCATTACTAATAATCTTCAGACTAGATAGATGATTGTACTCCAGCAAATAATGCAGATAATCCACCCGCAGTGATAAAATCACTTTCATCGACAGAATATTCAGACATTCTCCCAAAAAATCAAAAAATTGTCGTCTTTGCTGTGGTTCGGTATAAACAAAGAAAAATTCTTCAAACTGGTCAAAGATTAACACCGTGCGGAGATTGTGCTGTTCATTTGCTCGGATTTGAGTAAGTAAGGTATCAGTAGAGACAAGGGAATGGGAAGTTTGAACCTCTGAATCTAAAGGCGAAACTTGTGCCTCCCGCGCCATAACTTCAACTACTGATTCCCCGTTACTTCCTTGCTCCCGTACCCCCCAGCCTCCTCTAGTTTCCTGCAATGCTTCCATCTGTATGCGTGACAACTCTTCTACCCAATTGGTGTAAACACGCATTACTACCACTAAATTATCTTGAACACCTATGGGCTTATTTTTCAAAGCTGGCACAAGTCCCGCATTTACCAAGGAACTTTTACCTACACCCGATTGCCCATGAATTACAATCAACTTATAATCAAGACGACCAATCCGTTCAGTTAACCGTTCTACATCCAATTGACGACCAGATGCAGCAATTTCTGGAGCAATACCATCCTGATTTTCAACCTTTAAGGATACAATACCTGGCTTTTTAATCTGCTTCGCTGCTTGTAAACGACCTGCACCAATAAACGCCCGTAAACCAAATTGCTGCTCAACAGAGCGTGCTTCCAACTTGGCATTAAATGCCGAAAGATATTGTTGTTCTTGAAATAATAGCTTTTGCAGTTTACCTAGAATATCTAGATAAAGCTGTGGGTCTTTGTCTGAAACACCTAATTCTCTCGCCGTTGATAAATTATTGATAGCTTCTTGATATTGTGATAAATGCTGTTGGGCTGTTGACAGAATTAACAGCAATTCTTGGCGTTGATGAATTGCCGCTACAACCATTAAATCTGTTGATGCTGACTGATTAGCTGACGACAAAACTGTTAATGCTTTTTCCGCTAATTCTTTGGCTAGTTGCCATTCTTCTTCTGCTAAAGCTACTTCTGCTAAAAAGCCATAATCCTGAGCTATCTTCAGAGGATTTTCTGACGCTTCATGGACATTTAAAGCCCGTTCAGCCAAGAGTTTTAACTGTTGCCAATCTTGTAAATATCGCAGAAGGATGCCAGTTTTGTCAATGGAATCAGCAATTATATCTGGACGGCTTGCCGATTCCAATACTTCTAAACTTTGTTGCAGATAATTTCTAATTTGTTGATTAATTTCATCTTTGGCTGCGACTTCACTTTTCTCTATTTTCGCAGGGGTTAAGGGTTGATTAGCCGATAATTGCTGAGATTTTTCGTAATAACAAAAAGTTATTTGATTCAGGATTTTACCTTGCCGTTCTAAATTATTACTCTCTTGCCAAAAAACTAAACTTTGGCAATAATATTTAATAGCCGCATCAAAATTTTTATGAATCGCCTCTATATATCCTAGAAGAAAATCACAATTGGCTTTTAAATCTGCTTGTAAACTCTGCCCATCACTTTCTAAATCTTGCCAAGCTGATTTGATTTCACCTAATTTTTCTTTAGTAACATTGAAAGAACTATCAAATAATTGCGTGGCTATTTGTTGAATAAAACTATTTAATTCCGTATTCGAGAGCGTAAATTTTCTCGTGGTAGACCAACTCTCTAAATCTGGAGCTAACTGCATCATTTGAATGTAAACTTCATCATTGACCCACAATACCAAGGGGAAAGAAAAGTTCTGACGAAATTCTTCTCGCACTTGATTAGCAGAGGTCAACATCTGTGGCAAGTCGTGCAATGTTTCTAAGCCCACAATCATTAAAGCTTGCACATTCTCCCCAATTTCTTCTTGAATAGCAGTATCAAGGGAACTTTCAAATGGCTTTAAATATAAAATGCTAATTTCTACTGGACAGATTTCGCGCAATCTGGATATCAAACTATTTCGGAGTTGGGCATAATTGCACCTTGCCAAAATCAGCTTAAACTTACCAGCGCCGGCTTGTATTGTCCAAGATAATCGTTCCAGAGAGAGTTGATTATTTATCTGAACATTTTCTGGTTGGTGCTGTTCACTCATACCATTTTGGTTTTTAATTTTATCATTTTCTCCTCGTTTACCTGTGATTTGGGAGTATTAATGTTTGGCTGCTGCACCAAGCTTTATTTATAAAGCAGTGCCTTTAGTCAAAAAGGCACTTTATCCCATCTCTCTGGCTTCTGCCAAAATTGGATTCACATCAAACCAAGATTCACCACCATCTCGATATTCAAATACAAACCGACTGCGAATCAATTTTTGATATCCCTGGTCATCACTAACTTTTTTCTTCTGCTTGACATTATGTAGTAGTTGCCACTCTTCTTCAGAAATTGGTAAAATCATGTCATGGCGACGAGAGCGAATTACTTGTTCTAAAGTATCTCTGGAAAGCGGTAGGGACATTTCTTCTTGAATCCAGGTATTCAGCAAACGCAACAAGTCTCGGACATGACCACCGCTCATACTACACAGACGTTCTAAGGTTGCTGCACTATCAAAAATAGAAGTAATGTTGTTGAGCCGTTCCTCTGGTGACAAGTGAGGAAAGGCTCTCGCCAATACCATCTGCTGCATCAGCGCCATTCCCTGCTCATGAACACTGCCATCACTCCAATGTACCGGAACCATTGGCAATACCTTGGGGTCTTCCGGGAAACGCTGAGTCAGCATTCCATAATCATTGGAAAATTTCAGCGCCAGGGGCATTGTATAAACTACATGACAATTCAGCTTTGTCATAAATTCCCCCTGATCCACAAACAGGTATTCTTGTTGTGGACGACCCCAAGACTTAATGCGATTATCAATGCGGTCAAGGTTATCCACAATTACTACTAGCCCTTTTTTGCTCTGCTGTTTCAGTTTGGCGATCGCCGGTTCTAATAATTCTTGATTAATTGCTTGTATTAGCTTCACCTTCTGTGGCCCTAGATACTGATTCAGCTTTTCTCTGAGCGTTGGGTCACTTTTAGTCCTGGCAGTAATTTCACCAATGCCAAAAGCGATAGAGAGCTTTTCGTTTTCTGAAGTGATACCCACATCACCGATTTTAGGAACTCCAGGCATTTCGGGAAGCTTTAATTTAAAGCCTGTCACTTCAGCGTTCAAAACCTTTAATGCTCCTTGCAGCAATTCGTTAAATTTGCTGGGTTCTTCCAGTGTAATTTTATCCAGACTTTTGCTGACGTGACGAGAAATCGCTAGCAGCACATCGGCAATATCCACATCTGTCATTTCCAGGTCTTCACTCGACTCAAAATAAACTACCAGGAAGCCACCAAGTTCTAGTTCTTCCTTTAACCTTAGTAATTCTGTCGATTTCCCACAACCAATATGTCCTGTAAATAAGGTGCAGGTGGGTTCATTCGGCTTGAAAAATGTAATTTTTTGCTTCAGCTTGCCGATTAGATCACCACCACGCACCGATGAAAAATTAATGTAATACTTTTTATCTATTTCATTGTTGATTAACAGAGAGCGGCTAGGGTCAGTTGCCTGAAAGAATTCCAGTAAATCTATAGCCATAAATAAAGTAACTTATTTAACTTACATAAGTAGATATCCTTAATTACCACACTAGGTTATTTCAAACTGGAAATAACATATCAATGATAAGAATTTACTATCGCTCTTGTGCAGCAAGGGCGATCGCACCCAAAATATTTTCAGCTTCTCAAATTTTCAGCACATCCGCGATCGCCGCCTGTTGATGTGAGAGACTGACTTTGGAGGAATCGCTGATAAGGTTCGTTATCAGTGGTTCAATCAAAAGAAATAACCCTACCAATTGGCAGGGTTCTTAATATAATGTTGTATCTATGTTGACACATAACCAGCAGACTCCCACTAGGAGCATGGCTGATGTTGCCAACACCGCGCAGCTTGTCTCGCTGTGGTTGGCGACTAAACGCAGTAAGGAATCGCACCGCGCTTATGAAAACGATATTCGCTCTTTTTTCGGTTTTCTGTTGAGCGAGAACCCCCAACAGGTGCGGTTAAATGATATCGACCTGCAAAGCATCAATATAAATGATGTGCAAGCCTTCGCCGATTATCTAGAAATTCACCCCACCAAAACAAGAAAGCCTCTAGCACCAGCCAGCCGCGCGAGGAGAATTTCTGCTGTTAAAAGTCTTTTAAACTACGGTTGTAAAATTAAATATCTATCCTTCAACGCCGCAGATGATACCTTGCTCCCCAAAGCCAAAGATACACTCGCCGAGCGGATTCTTAGCGAAATGGAAGTAATGACGATGGTGGCGCTCACGACTAAAGAGCGCGATGTCGCTTTGATTCAGTTCCTCTACTACACGGGGGCAAGGGTCGGGGAAGTGGACGAGTTGCGCTGGCGTGATATTCGTGCCAATCGGGATGGCCGGGGACAAGTCACACTGTTTGGTAAAGGGGAGAAGTCCAGAACTGTTTTAATTCCCAAGAAAGTTTATCAGGCGCTGCTGGCTCTGCGGTCTAAGGCAGATGGTAAAGATGCGGCGGTGTTCAAAAGTCGCAAGGGTGCGGCTCCATTACGCGATCGGCAAATTCGGGATATCGTTGCTGCTGCTGGTAAAAAAGCTGGCATTCAAGGAAAAGTTAGCCCCCACTGGTTACGACATTCTCACGCTAGTCACAGTTTAGATCGGGGCGCACCTGTGCAATTAGTGCAGCAGACTTTAGGCCACACATCTTTGCATACCACCAGCCGCTATGCTCACGCTAAACCAAGCGATTCTTCTGGTCTTTACTTGCCGGGGTGATGATATAAGCTATTGTCCTCCGGGGTGCAATTTCGTGATTTAAAAGGTGGCTTTGCCACCTTTTATTAGATGAATTTGCTTACAAATTATTCAAATCCTTTTGTGTGGTTATTGAGACTTCAAATTCCGTAAAAACTTTTGCTTGCTCTAAGACCAATTCCATAGCTAGTGCCTCCATATCGGGAGGATAACCATATTGACGCAGCAGCCTTTTAACTGCAACTTTCATTCGGGAACGGACACTTTCTTTAAGATTCCAGTCAATAGAGGCATTTTTGCGAATTCTATCAACTAGCACGATCGCTAATTCTCGCAGTTTATCAACACCCATCATATCCTGGGCGCTTTGGTTTTGTGACAGTGCATCATAAAAGGCAAGTTCATAGGGTTCTAGTCCCAGTTCTTCACCCCTGGCATTGGCAGCTTTCGTGTTTTTTGCCAGTTCCAGCAGTTCTTCTAAGACATCCCCAACGGTGATAACTTGGTTGCGATAGCGGCGTAGAGCATCTTCCAACATCTCAGAGAGTTTGCGACTTTGGACAATATTGGTACGACTGCGGGTTTTAACCTCATCCTTGAGCAGTTTTTGCAGCAGTTCTACCGCAAGGTTTTGGTGTTCCATGCCCCGCACTTCCGCCATAAATTCATCGGAGATGATGGAGATGTCAGGATTTTTAATGCCTGCTTCATCAAAGATGTTAATCACTGCATCGGAAACCAACGCTTGATCTACGACTTGACGGATGGCAGTTTCGATATCTTGGTTGCTGAGTCCACCACCACCATCACCGCCTTCTAGTTTTCTGAGACTGGCTTGGATGGCTTGGAAAAAGGAGATTTTTTCGGATGCGGCGATCGCTTGGGGGTGAGGAACGGCGAGAGAATGGGCTTTAGATAGGGCGATAACTTCGGTGAGGAATCTATCTTTGATGGTTGGTGCAGCTACATAGTTAGTAGCATTTTTGAGGATATTTAGTTTTTCGCCCGTGTCAGCATCAAAATAATGCTCATAGGCAAAGCCTGACATGATTTGCTCGACGGTTTCCAATTTGGCTAGGAGTAGTCCCACAGCCACATCTTGATCGAGGATAAGGTTGCCTTTACCGCCACTTTGAGAATAAAAAGATAGGGCTTTTTTGAGTTCGGCGGCCAGTCCCAGATAGTCTACAATCAAACCGCCTGTTTTTTCAAAATAGACGCGGTTAATTCTGGCGATCGCTTGCATCAAATTATGACTTTTAAGCGGTTTGTCAATATACATGGTATGCAGACATGGGGCATCAAAACCAGTCAGCCACATATCGCAGACTATGGCTAATTCCAGGGAGTTTTCGGGGTCTTTGAGGCGTTGCGCGAGGCTTTGACGTTGGCCTTTGCTGGTGTGATGTTTAACTAAATTGCCTTCATCGGCGGCGGAGGTAGTAATTACGACTTTGATTTTGCCTAAGTTGAGATTGTCACTGTGCCAATCAGGGCGGAGTTGAATTATGGCATCGTAGAGATTAACGGCGATTTGGCGGCTCATGGTAACAATCATGGCTTTGCCTTTGTTTACCTGTTGCCGTGCCTCAAAGTGGGTGACGATATCTTGGGCAATCTGTTGTAGTCTTTTAGTAGAACCGACAATCGCTTCTAGTTGGGTTTGTTTAGCTTTGGCTTTTTGGGTAGTGCTAAGTTCTTCAAAGCTCAGGTCTTCGTCTAGTTCATCTAGGAGTTGTCTACCTGCTGCGTCTAAATCAACTTGTACTAAGCGGCTCTCGTAATAAATCGGCACGGTTGCCCCATCTTTGACGGCTTGGGAGATGTCGTAGATGTCGATATATTCACCAAAAATAGCGGGGGTGTTTTTGTCGGTTTGTTCTACGGGTGTACCTGTGAAGCCGACAAAGGTAGCATTGGGTAAAGCTTCTCTAATGTATTTTGCAAAGCCGTATTTGGTGCGTTTACCGATAACGTTTCCTTCGGCATCAAGGACATTAACTTGTGTGGCTTTAAAACCGTACTGGCTGCGGTGGGCTTCATCGGCAAGGACAATGATATTAGAGCGATCGCTAATTTTTGGATAGAGGGTTTCGCCATCAGCAGGGGAAAATTTCTGGACGGTGGTAAAGATGATGCCGCCTGAGTTGGTGTTGAGTAGTTGGCGAACTTGTTCTCGATCTCCTGCTTGTTGGGGGTCTTGTCTGAGGAGTTGCTGACAACCTGCGAAGGTATCAAATAACTGATCGTCTAAGTCATTGCGATCTGTCAACATAACGATGGTGGGGTTCTGGAGGTTTTGGTTTAAAACCAGTTTTCCTGCCAGAAATACCATTGAGAGGGATTTGCCGCTACCTTGGGTATGCCAAAGTACACCGCCTTTACGTGCGCCTTCTTGGGATGAGGCTTTAATAATAGATTCGACGGCTTTATTAACGGCGTAATATTGATGATAGGCAGCGATTTTTTTAATGGTGGTAATGCTAACTATGCCTGTTTTCAGGTCTTCGGTTTTGGACTTTTCAAATACAGTGAAGTGACGAATTAAATCTAGTAAGGTTTGCTTGTTGAGTAGCCCGTTAGTTAAAATTTTTAGTTCGTTTATCTGGTTTTCGCCTGTGGGGTTTTTCCATGTGGAGAAGCGGTTAAACCCAGCCGTAAGTGAACCAGCACGGGCGGATAGTCCATCTGAAATTACTAATAGGGCATTGTAGGTAAATAGGCTAGGGATTCTGCGTTTATAGGTTTGGAGTTGGTTATAGGCGGCGTTAAGATTGGCTTTTTCATTGGCGGCGTTTTTTAGTTCGATGACGACGAGGGGTAAGCCGTTAATGAACAGGACAATATCGGGGCGGTGGTTATGGTTGTCTTCAATGACTGTAAATTGGTTGACGGCGAGAAATTCGTTATTTTCGGGGTGTTCCCAGTCAATTAATTTAACAGGTTCGCCTCTGGTTTCGCCGTTTTTTTGATATTCAACGGTGATGCCTTCTGTGAGGTATTTATGGAATATTTCGTTGTTGTTGAGTAGGTCGGAACTAGCAATATTAAATATTTCCCGTTGTGCCTGATATTGGGCATCATGGGGAATGGTGGGGTTAATTCTTGATATTGCCTGCGGGAGTCTATGTTTTAAAATTACTTCACCGAAGCTTTCTCGTTCTTGCTTGATGCCTTCTGGTTGGATGTCGTAGCCGTTGCTGTAGCTATAACCAAGGTTTTGCAAGAGTTTGAGTTGGTATTGTTCGATTTCGTCTTCGGTGAGGGTAGATTTCATACATCCCAAGGGTTAACTATCTTAATTTGGCAGTCTGCGAAGTCATCAACATTTCGAGTGGCGATTTCTGCGTTATTCGCCAGACAAATAGCAGCAATTTGAGCATCAGCTTGAGAAATAGGCTTACCATTCTTTCTACGCATGGAAGTTATTTCGGCAAAAGGCTCTGCTGCCTCTGAATCAAAGGGGAGTATTTGATCTCTGAATGCCTCAATGAACATAGCTTGAGCAGCCTGTCTTAGGGCTTGCTTGCGTTTTCCATCAGGCAATATAGCTATGCCATAAAGAATCTCTGCTTTGGTAATACTTGTTATGTAGAGACTTTTTCTTGGTTTGGTTAGAACCCAATTTCTAACTACTTTTGACCCCTGAAGATTCATGAGTTCAGATAAAACGTTGGTATCAAGTATGATCTTCATACTTCGGATATCTCGAAGCTAGGTGGTTCTCTCATGGGTTCTCTGGGGATTTCAGGCAGTTCAAATTTATCTAGATGGACAAAGTGTTTTTCTATTGCCTCGACAAGGTTTGGTTCTGGAACCAATACGCTTTTAAGAATTGCCTTGATTTCAGCTTCGATGGTGTGTCCGTGTTGGGCGGCACGTTGTTCTAAAAGTTTAGTTATATCTGGTTCTAGCTGGTGAATGGTGATATTAGACATAGGAATTTGGTAAATAGGTTATTTGATTAATTATAATTTCATTTTTGTATGGTGTCTTCAGTGAAAGATTTTATAGGTTATTCCTTGACGCGGAGTTGACCGCTCATTAGTTTAGGTAATAAGGCATCACGGGTTTTAGTTAGAGTTTGGATTTGAGCTAGATTATTCGTCATTTTTTCTCTTATAGGAGAAACGCCCTGTTGAAACTGAGTAATAGTTTCTAAATCTTTACTTACTGGAAAAGTATATTCAGGAATCGCTTTTTTGCTTAAATGTAAAACTGTTGTTCCATTTGAATAGCCAACACAGTGAGATTTAAAATATCTAGTTGACATTAAATAATAAAGAAAATAATTATTTATATATTCTTTTTTAGATACTATCTTTACTAAATCCATTGATATAATATATTTTTTATATTTTAGATCGGGTTGAATAAGTGCAGGATTTCCCAAAACCTCTGCATTTTGTGTCAAATCGGTATGAGCAACAACTAAATCATTTGCATTAACTATATGTTGTTCTTTATAATTGCTACTGTTTATCTCTTTGAATCCATTTAATTTAAATCCACCTTTTCTATCAAAATTTTTCAGATTTACTAATCCAATCTCTGACTCTTGAAGTTCATCCCCTTTATAGGAATAACCATTAATGACTGTTACATAATCCCCCAACTTCCCAACACGCCAACCTTCGGGAATCTCGCCTAACTCCGATCGCACCATCGCCCCACCAGATGATTTATAGGGCTTACCGTCTGCGTTGGGGAACTCGAAATCTATAAACCAATGCTTAAATAGAGTTTGTGCGATCGCCTCTAAAGTCTCATTCTGCCGCCTCAGATTTTCGATTTTGGCATCCAGATTTCCTAAAGTATCTCCAATTTCTTTTTGAATCTTTAATGATGGTAAATTAGGTAATTGTAGATTTCTAATATCTGACATATTTAAATGTTCGACAGTAGAACCTGAAGCCCTAACTTTCATTTTGTGTTGTATCTCACGAGAGAGCAGAAGATACAAAAGGTAAAATGGATAAACTTTTTGCTTATTTGGTCTAATTAAAACAGTTCTCTGTCCTAAACAAACACGCTGTCCTTTGGGTACAATTCCCACCTGTCCAACAGGTGCTTCTCTCGCTAATATTATGTCGTATGCTCTAGGCTCTAATCTTTGTGTCCATTTTTGATATGTTTTCTCTGATACTTTATTTGAACCTTTAAAATCAAGAAATCCGTTTTTTATATCTGTTGTTCTTATAGATGGGATTCCTTCATTTTGAATAGGTGCTGTTTTATGCTCACAATCAACGATGTCAAGACAAATATTATTTAATACTTCCATAATTAAAAATAAAACTTTATCAACTATCCCTAAATACCCAAAAATAACTTAGATTCACCCATCATTTACCTCTAAAAGCCGCCTTAATTCCTGTTTCAAAACCTCCGTATCTGGTAAATAAAACTGATATATCGACACCAAAAGCTGATTAGAAATATTTGCTCAGTCAGTTTTTTAACTACATTAACATTAGGACTTTGACGAGTGGCTTCTGAAATAATATTTGTGTCTA
>CAZZZY010000128.1:0-11405 GCA_964658545.1 uncultured Acetobacteraceae bacterium
CTTATCAAAATACTCAAGGTAAATTCAATTATCTCAGCAAGCAGATATCTTTGCCACATCAGTTAGTGGCGATTCCTGGATTTGAAGATGTCTTATTAGACTTGAGTCGGATTTTTCCCACAGTTGTAAATGCCTAGAAACACGCAATTTACCATTTCCCACCCAACAGTAGAGACGTTGCATTGCAGCGTCTCTACATCTTAAACATCCAAATTGGCTTTATCGTCCCTTTTTCACCGCTTCCACCGCCGCATCAGCGTTGACTAATCCTTTACCAAAGAAATACTGCTGACCTTTAACTGAGGAAGACACTGCACTTTTATTTCGCAATGAACCATATAATTTAGTATCTTCCTCGGACATACTCAGCCCTTCATAACTGGCTGTAGATTTCAGGATACTAACTAAGCTTTTTCTGCTAAGTTCTCTATTTTCTCCTTTCATCAATGCCACTACCCCCGCTACGGCTGGCGAAGAAAAAGAAGTACCCTGCACCCACCAGTATTTACCTTTAAGATCAACCACAGAAGACCAACGAGATTCAGGATTGGGGATACCTTGCCAGAAAGCATTCAGCCAAGTACCGCCTGTGGCGGGAATTCCACCCAACAATCCTGGTACATCTAAGTCGCCTCCGGGTGCAACTACATCTAATCCTTTACCGTAGTTACTATAGGGCGCACGATTACCAACAATATTAGTTGCCCCAACTGCAACTACTCCTGTGTAAGCGGCAGGAAAGGATACTTGGTTTAAGTTTTCGTTGCCAGCAGCAGCCACAATTACTAGTTTAGGATGTGCTTTGAGAACATCAGCGATCGCTTCTTCTTCTCCCTCAGATGGCAGACTAGCACCCAGGCTAAGATTAATGATATCAGCACCGCGCGAGGCTGCGTAACCAATGGCTTCAATGTAAGCTGAGGTGAGAATACTACCATTCAACCCAAATACCCGCACTGGTAAAATTTGGGCATTGGGAGCTACACCTACTAGTCCTTCACCATTTTGTGGTTTAGCAGCAATGGTTCCACTTACATAAGTGCCGTGAAATTCCAAACCTATTTTATTGCGAAAAACGTAACGTAAAACACTAGCGATTTGCTCTAAAGAGTAATCTGGTTTGTTTTGCTTCACCTCCAGGGCTTCTTCGGGGTATTGCTGAACTAATTTGGCATCAGATAATTGGAAGGTATCTTGAAATTTGGCCGCGAGAATAGCCAGTTCTACGGGGCTGATGCGAGTATCAGGATCACCGTTTTCGCAGGGGTTGCTGCTATCACCACCAGCAGAAAAATCCCAACCGTGGACTTCCCCTGGACATTTATCAGCAGCTTTCACTGTATACAAACTATCTGCCAAATCGGGATGATCCCATTGAATCAAACTGTCTATAACTGCCACAACTACACCGCGTCCGCCGTTGCTATGTTTCCAGGCATCTGTAACCCGCATATCTGTACGGGTTATAGCCGATTTTGTTACATTTGGTTTTTGCAGACAAGTTTGCAGTGATTCCCAGCTAGATACCTCTTCTTGCAGACATTGTTTGAGGGGTAAACTATCCAAATGCCACGCCAATCCCAGGAAGTTGGTTTTTGGGGAAATAGCTCTAGTAGATTGAGGGACAGTATTCTGTTTCGTCAGATTGTAATATTGCTGAGAATTTTTCAGATTAGCAACTTCTTTAGCAGCTGTTTTGAGATTTTCGTCAGTCACAGATTGGATAAAGTTGGGTGCAGCAGAAGTAACTCCCTTGACACTGTTTAGCTGGTTGGCAGTATTGAGAATTTTTGTGCCAGTAGCAACTGTGGATTTGACTATATAGCGATCGCGGTTAAAGCGCAATGGACGGATAATCGCTAAATTATTTTGCTGTAAAATTGTTTGTATTTGAGCCTCAGTCAGTTTAGCATCAAAGCTGATGATAATTTCGTTGGGGACAATAATAATTTCTTGCCGTTGGCTACGACTTAGCACTGGTAGAGTAGTTTGCACATAAGCTTGCTGTTGAATGTTCTGCTGCACAATATCTCTAGTTCCTGTTGGCAGACTGACCACAGCATAATTCTCGCCCAAAGGACTGACCCTTGGTGGAGTAATGGCGCGAATACTACCCTGGAGGTCTTTTTGAAGTTGGAGGTACAGGGGAGTAACAGCCAGGTCACGGGTTGCCACTTTTTTAAAGGCAACTGCGATCGTATCTTGCCGTTGGTTTAGGGGAATGCGTTGTCCTTTATAAAGGTAAAATAAATTACCATCGTCTTGAGTTTGAGCAACTGCGCTAACTTGTGGTGGGAGGGAGAAAATACCCAAGCCAGACCAAATAAAACCAGTTAGTAAAATCCCAGATGTAATACGTTTCATCATGTTATTTTCTTTGATTGAGAGATTATTTTGTAGTGAGGTTTATAGTAGGGGCTTCAGCCTTTAAGAAAGAAAGCACGCTTTGTGCTGACTACGAACCCTCTGATTCGCCGATTAAGGTAAATGCAGCCCAATATTTTGGTTCAGGATATTTTTGCATGGTTGTGAGCATGGCTTTTCTTAATGCCGTAGCTTTGTCAAGCTTTTGTTGCAGATTTTGATAAAACTCGGTCATCAGAAAAGATGTGGAATTATCATTAACTGCCCACAAGGAGACAATGACACTGGGGACACCTGCGCTAATTAAAGAGCGAGATAAGCCGATGACACCATCACCAGTAATTCGTCCGCGTCCGGTGTCGCAAGCGCTGAGAACAACTAAATCTGCATTTAATTTCAGCTTTAGGATTTCTTCGGCGGTGAGTAAACCGTTATCATTACCGGAGGGTGCAAGAGCGATGGCTCCGCCAACGCCAAGGGCGAACGCACTTCCTAAACCCTGGTTATCATCAAGTAATCCATGCGTTGCCAGATGAATGATTCGGGCTTGCTTCATTTTGTTGAGAATTGCGACTTTGGTGGCTTTATCGCCCGTGATTGCTTCAGTTTTCAAGATATAAGCAATATCTTTTGCTTCCTTTTCCGCCCAAGGTAGAGATATTAATTGCTGTGCGGGTTTTCCTGGTTCTAATATCACTTTAGGCATAGTGGGATTACCAACCACTAAAACTTGCCCATTCCTCAACTCCCCATTACCCACTCTTTGTTTATGCGTAAAATCCAATACCTGAATTGATGGCGCTGTGAGTATAGTGTGTTTTTCGATTAAGTATTTGCCTTTCTCATCTTGCAGTGCCGCGAAAGGAACGAGAAATAGGGAACTGTGGGGAATGAAGATGACGCGATCGCTTTCTTTGCTAGGGAGGAGGTCTGCGATCGGTTTAATTAACATTTCATGTAGCAGTTTGAATTGATTTTTTGCTTTGGGTGCATCAGGAGTCACATAAAGACCACCGCGACCTCTAGCACCAATGGCATTCCGACCAATGGCTACAATTTGCCCTATGTTAATTTTTTTTTGTTCAAATATGGGGAGGATATTACCTCTACGAAAAGTAACTTCACCTGTGGGTTTAATTACCCAGATATTGAGTGCTTTGTCTACTTCCTCTTTACCCGAAAATGTGATCGAATCAATCGAATATTCAACCAGAGTAGCATTTTGCTGTTTGGCGATTTGTTGAAGCAATGGTAGTGTGGGTTTATCGACTTTAGGCTCTAGTTGTTGGGTACTACCTCCCTTAGCATTGGCAGACAAGCGTGAAGCTAATAAATCTACAAACGCCCTAGCCCGTCCCCGTTCAGAAATTACCAGAGCCTCATCGTATTTTTTCTGATTAATTAGAACTTCTTCTAGCAGGCGATAAGTATGAGCTTGATCCTCAAAAATTGATACTTTGTATGCATCATTTTTACCTAATTTTTCGCGGAGAGATTCAAAAACTTCAATTGCAGTAAATAGGTTTTTTTCTGCTTCTGGAAGTTTACCGAGTTCAATCAGGTCATTAGCAAGATTGTAAAGTGTTATTCCCTCCCCCCTTGTGTATTTAACTTCTCGGGCAATTGCTAAACTCTGCTGATAATATTCAATAGCTTTACTATAATTTTTGAGTTGACTGTAAGCAGTACCTAAATATCCTAACGTCTGACTTTCCTTAAGGCGATCGCGAAATTCTCGCTCAATTGCCAAATCCTTTTCATGATACTCAATTGCTTTAGCAGCCTCGCCTTTCGAGACGTAAGCTAGTCCGATATTTCCCAGTGCTAGCCCCTCTCCTCTCCGGTCTTTTTGGGAGCGATGAATAGCTAAAACTTGCTGATAGTAATCAATTGCTTTATTATATTCAGATTTTTGATAGTAGATGTTACCAAGAGAGTTGAGCGCCTGACTTTGATCACCAAGGTCTTTAACTGTTCGTGCGATCGCTAAACTCTGCTGACTGTATTCAATTGCTTGATCGTAATCAGCAATGTAATAGTAAGCATTGCTTATTTGTTGCAGAAACCTTATAAGTGCTGAACTGTCTAGCTTTTCTCTGGCGAGTGCTAAACCTTGCCGAGAAACATCGATTACTGCGGCATAGTTTTCTAAATCAAGGTAAACCTCACCCAGCTTAACCAGTGATACTACTTCATTGTCACGATCATTGGTAGCCCTTGCAAGTATCAAAGCCTGCTGATAATACTCTACCCCCCGTGGCAAATCTTTCAGTCTTATATAACTTTCTCCCAGATTTCCTAGTGTGGCTATTCGATCTTTGCTGTCTTGAAGTTGCTGGTCTAGCGCCAAATATTGCTGATAATACTGTATCGCCTGTGTGTAGTCATTCCGAAGGCGGTAAGCATCTCCTAGTCCAATTAAAATTACCCCTTCGTTAGCATGGTTTGGTAGTTGCTGTACAATCTGCAAAGCTTGCTGATAGTAATCAATTGCTGTGATATATTCTTTTTGTTTATTGTAAGTAACTCCTAAAAAATCCAATGCTACAGATTCGCCCTGACGCTCCTTGATTTCTCTATAGATAGTCAAAGCTTTTTGCAAAGATTCTCTAGCATTAAGAATTTGTCCGTTGCTAAACTGCGCTGCACCTTGCTGGAGCAGTATCTTGGCTTCTGCTTCTTGACTGCTTGCAGTTTGCGCTAATACTTGAGAGGTCTGGAATAGTCTTAAAAAATTCACAGGTGTTGATGAGATAGTAAAAATAAATGTGAACAATGCAGCTAAACTAATTCTGCGATAATTCATGACTTTATCTTGCTAAGAGAAACGCGAGAGTAGAAAATGTTAATCAAGGTAAAAATGCTAAATCACCGTTGTTTTGACTTGGCTTCGTAGACGATTGTACGGAGAGTATTAACTAATTCTTTCTCAGTATCACTATCTTTAATTGCTGTGGCAATCTGTAAACTCTGTTGAGTGTAATCAACCGCTTTGTCATACTGTTTCAAGAAATAGTAGGCTTTACCCATATTTTTCAAAAATATCATTTTAAACCTATCGTCTTGAACACTATTATTGATTGCCAAACCTTGCTGAGAAACCTCAATTGCTGCTTGATAGTTTTTGAGAGTAAGATAATCAAATCCTAGATTACCTAGCAGTTCATTTTCATTTTTATGATCTTTTTTAGCCCTCGCCAGTACCAAAGCCTGCTGGTAATATTCAATTGCCTTTGGATAGTTTTTTAACAGTTGATAATCATCTCCCAACAGGCGCAAAATCGGATATTCATTATCATGTTTTGGGAGTTTTTGTGCAATTTTTAAAGCTTGTTGAAAGTAATCAATTGCTGTATTATATTCACGAGCTTTATGGTAAGTAATCCCTATAAATATCAGTACTGCTGATTCTCCTTGCTGGTCTTTAATTTCTCGATAAATAGTCAGTGCTTTTTGCCAAGATTGTCTAGCATCATCAATCTTTTTAGCATTCACATACTCAATACCTTGCTTGTAGAGCCGCTCTGCTTCTGCCTTTCGACTATTCGTAGTTTGTGCTAAAACCTCTGACGACTGGAATAGTGTTAGAAAATTTGTAGGTACGAATAAAATAGTAAAAATTAAAGTGGTAAATGTGGTTAAGCCGATTCTGCGATAATTCATGATTTTCTTCTGGTTATAAACAAATTGACAAAATTAAAATTAGGAAACACCAATCAAGGTAAAAGCTGCCCAATCTCTGGGATTTGGGTATTTTCTCATAGTTGCTAGCATTGCATGACGCAAGGCAGCAGCTTTATCTGGGTTTTCACTGATTTGTTGATAAAACTCTATCATCAAAAATGCTGTCTGTTGATCCGATATATCCCACAAAGAACCAATAACACTGGAAACTCCAGCCGAAAAGAAAGAGCGTGATAAGCCAATTACACCATCATTAGTGATTTTCACTAGGAAGGATGAGGTACTTCAGACGATAGTCCATAAGCAAAAACTCCAGCAGGCTGACTTAGTGATATATATTTCTCAGCTTTTAAAGGATATGCAAAAATTGGGCGAATATTTCAATAAAAACCGGATTTTACGGACAAACAATTGCAAAACCCGGTTGCTGCATAGGTCGTTGTAATTATGCAATAGAGTTTAACTCTGCTGTATCTTCTCAATTGCGTCGGTGGCTTTTTGGGCGAATTCCTGATTACCTTGTTGTTTAAACAGTGTGAATGATTTCTGTAAATCAGCGATCGCACCTTGTTTGTCTTTTAAAGCAACGTTTGTAAAACCTCGGAAATAATAAGCATAAGCAATATCAGGAGTAATTTCCAAAGCTTTGTCAAAATCTGTCTTTGCTGCTTGATAGTCTTCCAAACTAAAGTTACCTAATCCTCTACCAACGTAGGCATAAGCATTGTTAGGTTCAATCTTCAGTATTTGGTTAAAATCTTCAATGGCTCCTCGATAATCTTTGGATTCTAAGCGATCAAAACCGCGTTTCATGTATGTTTCAACATCATTCGGATTTTCAGCTTTTGAGTCATTTACTTGTGCTACTAATTGTCGAGTGCTGAACAAGTTTTTAGCTTCAGTTTTGGGTGCAAAAGTCAATGTGAAAAATACTAAAATTACTGCTGCTAATTTCAAAACCTTCATTTTCGTATCTCCTAAAATATTAAATATTGCAGAGGTTTTCTTGCTGTTCACAGCTATATATCTCTGAGTGTTGAGAGGTTATGCAAAATCAGGGCTATATACTAACGACTTGGGGAATTATTACCATCTGATTTGGGTATTGCAATCCTATTTGATGCAAACACTGAGATGCAATTAAACATTTGTTATCTCTATAGCGGTTCCCTATCGAGTGAGGTACAGATTAAAGCAGTAAAGTTCTTGTGTGGTGGGCATCCCGAAGCGCCCTTGTGTACTTCACCAGAACAGGAACCGCTATATACCTAACCAATCACTTACTTCACGAGCTAACCATTCAATTTCAACATCTGTTCTGACTCTGTTACTAAAAGGATTTACTCTCTTGTGCAGGTATATATCTCTGAGTGTTGAAAGATTATGCAAAATCAGAGCTATTTGCTAACGAGTTGCGGAATTATGACCGTCTGATTTCGGTCCGTCACACAAATTATCGATATTTTTGATCATCTCCTTCAATCCATCTGAAGGATTTGGCACGGAGTAAGCTTGCTGTAATGCATCTGACCACAGATTAGAATCAGCAAAGTACTTGGCTTTAGCAAGGGCGATCGCCTCAATACTTGCACCTTGTGTTTGCAGTTGATTTTCTAAAGTCTTCAATTCTGCTGTAATGCGATTACGCTGTTGCGTCTCCATAATTTGGAATAGGACGAATGTCGATGAGTTGACTACCCATTCATAAGTTTGACCTGGTTGCAGTGGTTCACCTTGATAGGTGATATTCTGAGTTTCTGTTGCTGGTTGATTCCATAAATCTTGCTCACTATCTCTTGGACGTACTGCTATTGTTTGCACTCGACCTTTCCAAAGAAATAAGGGGCGATCGCTCCAAACAATTCTAGGTTTAGAGGGTGCGTCTGGGGAAACCATACATATGGGATCAGTGGGACGAGAACCACCTTTGCGCGGTTCTACAGGAGGCTTTTTACTAAATAGAATTTGGGAAATACTTGTCCAAGAAAATATTTGTTGTATTGAACTTTTCTGAGCAAGTGTCACTTGATTAGATAGAACCTGTACAGTACTCAAAGCTATAGTTGAGAATACCAAAGTATGTAATAAAAGTTTATCCATGAGTTTTTCTTTTGAAAATATTAGGTAAAACGTAAGACCACAATGCTATCGATGGGAAAAACCAAGGTAATAGGATTGCAGTTGCACCCATGTAAATTTGCAAGCTAACCAGTCCATACAACCCTGTAATAATACTGCTCAGTATTAACCATTGCAATACAGAAAACTGCTTTCTTTGTCGCAGTAAATATATAGTTTTGCCTAGCAATATCGCTATACCAACCATCCAGAAATCGGGAATTGGTATAACTAATCTCTGCTTGAGCAGATGATGCACCATATAAGCATGATATTCACCGCCTGTAAGTATCCTATTCGTATTCAGAGGATTTTCCTGATATCGCCAATATTCAACAGCTAGAGGTAAATCCGAATTTTTTAAATTATCTTCGCCGTCTTGAGTAATTCCAGCTTCGTCATATCCTCCGGGAACAATAATGACAATTTGCTGTTGTAAACTTTGAGGAATGGCTTGATTTTCGAGTAATTGCCAAGCAGGTATAGAATGATATATCTGATTAGGGGGAACAGAAAAGTCAACAATGGGGTGCATCCACATTTGCCCTAGCCAATAACTCAAAGCGGTTACTGGTTGTACGTGCGCTCGCGGTGATGACAAAATCGTTTGATGACTTTTGTTACCTTCTTTCAGAAAATTATTAATTTGTTGTAGAAAATCAATTTTGCTATCTAATTTTGGCTGTGGCGAGTTAGGTATTTGTTGTAATTGCTCTGCGAGTGTTAATAAACTAGAAAATTGCCAAGCCTCGGATTGTAAATCATCCATAGAGAAAAGTTCCATATATGCAGGTCTAATCTCAATCTCGCCTTGTAAACTCCAGTTAAGACTAGCAATATTAGGTAGCGTCTGTAGCCATTTCCCTTTCCCGTTGTAAGTAGCTGAAAAAACAAACCATGTCGGCTGAGGTGCAGAAACAGCAGCTTGGATAGAGTTGGTGAGTATGAGATCGCTTTGTTCTTGAGGTCGATCTAAGAGATAATCAATACCGACTACTCTTGCTTGATTCGCTGCTAGCTTGTCAACTATACTTGCTAGATACGTGCGCTCCAACGGTTTCGGGTTAGAAATTTTGGCTTTGATGATAGACTCTTCATCAATTTCTACTAACAGCACCGGTGGAGGAGTCGGTTTTCCTGCTTGATTAGTCAATTGACGATAGATAGCTTGTGCTAATAAACGTCTCTGCAATAAAAAGTTTTGTACCGGCAATAGTAAACTAATCAATAATATAATTGTTAGTGCGATCGCTTCTTGACGATTTGGTTTCAAACTCTTAAGAAATTGCTTGACACCAAATGGTTTGAGACTAAATAAAGTTGCTTCTGGATGGCGAAACAAAGAGGGAATGAGATAAGCACTCGGATAAGTGAAATTCTTTTCTAATTTCAGATATTTCGAGGCTGCTAATAATGATTCGTGGACATCTTTGTATTCCGCCAAAGCTTGCACAAATTGCAGAAAAAATTCCTCTGCAACCCGATTATGAATTGGCTCTCGCATAATCGCGACTTGACTTAAACCCAAGTCTATGAGTTTATTGGCAATACTCAACCCTTTGCAAGAATTAAAAATAGCAACTTGTAATCCTCTTGATTTGGCAATAGTTAGTGATTCTTCTAACTCCCTAATTAGCAAAGTTGTATTAGGGGCAATTCCGAATTCACCCCCAGTCAAATTTGTTTCATTACTGTGACCTGCAAAAAATAAAATATCCCAGCCGACTTTTGAGGCGATCTCCTGAACAATTTTGGTTTTTAATTCTGTGATACTTTCGTGGGGTTGCCAACCAATAAAAGTAATTTCAGCTAAGGATTTTAGGGAACTGACAGATGCTTTTTCTGTTTTAAAATCTAAACCACTTTCATCTCCTAAAATTACTAATATTCTAGCTTTTCGGGCATGGTAGGCATTAGTATTTACTGTTTCCCGCCTATTTATGGGTGTGCGAACAATACGAATTTTACTAGAATCGAGAGCAAATTCTGTGCCCATTTCCCAGACTTCCCACGGAAATCGTGCCAACTCTAGAGGATTGCAAGTTAGAAAAATATCAATATAGGGATTATCACTGTTTTTAGTTACTTGGGCGATCGCTGCCCGAATTTCATATAATTCTGCACTGCGTAACCAATGATGAAATTCATATAAAAGTTGCGCTTCCGATTGTACTAAATGCGCGTGCCAATCAACATTGGGTGCAATAAAACTACCGATTTCTTCTACCCTTCCTCGCAGTTGTGTATTATAAAATCGGAGATAAATTCGCTGCCATTCTTGGTAAAGCGCCGTCAGATTTTCCGGATAGGCGAGTGTGACACCAATATTCTGCCCCCCACCCCAAGATAATTCAAATGAGCAAAATTTATCAAACTGTTGAACTTTCAGATAAAAAATAGAAGCAATCATCATAAAATATGAATAAAATTAGTAAGTATTCATTAGACCTCTTGCAAAAATCCTTGAATCACCCCTCCCCAACCCTCCCCGTATGTATTGGGGAGGGGGCAAGATTTCAAGTTTCCCCCCAATATATCGGGGGGATTAAGGGGGGTCTATTCGACTTATGCAAGAGGTCTATTATAAACTGCGTCCGAAATACATTAAAAAACCTCTTATTCCTCTCCTCACTTGCAGGGCTACGGTGTACACACAAGTTATTCTGCAAGGGTTTCAAGCCTTTTAGCCCCATAAATACCCCACTTTTGGGCAAAATTACTCGCTAATTCTCTATATCTCTCACGCTTGGGGAGGTTATGCAAAAATTTTGTTTGTAGCCGCCAAATTTAACGTACAAGGATTTGTCACAAACAAGTTTTGATAAGCTACAGAAGCTAAATCAATTTACAGAAGACGATTGTTAACAAAACATGACACGGTTTCCCTATGACCAATTTGCAAAAGATTATCTAGAAGAATTGTTACAACCATTGGGTTCAGTACAAGTTCCTCGGCGAGTCGCAGGGGAAGTCAGAGAAATAGATGTTTGGTTTGCACCAGATACATCATTACCTGTAACAGAAGCCTCTAAACTGGGATTATTAGGTCGGTTTGCAACTACACCTGCGATTTTTGAACCTTTTCGCAATGCAGCGAATGCTACAGAAATTTGTAATTGTTTGTTAAAGTTGTTAGAAATTCGGGGTGAATTTGAGCGCGAAGCTAACCGCAATCAACAACGATTAGAAGAGAGTAATTTACCAAGATTGTGGATTTTGTCTCCGACTGCTTCTCAAGG
>CAZZZY010000129.1:0-11368 GCA_964658545.1 uncultured Acetobacteraceae bacterium
CCTCCCCTGCTTATCCGAGCAGTATTGCCTGCCTCCCCACTCTTCGAGAGGGGGCTATGATGTACTTTATGTGATTAAGAAACGCTATAAGACAGACCATTAGCTTCCCCGAACACGATCGCCAAAATTAGACAAGACTCGCTTTCGGCTCTTGGCCATAACTTTTGAAGTTTTCTGCGTCATAGCAAAATTTGTCGCTTTTTGGGATGACACCGCATAAATCGTCTGAGAACGCTCCAACATTAAAGTAAGAAACTTAACTCTTCTTCCGAACATCATGCTTAACAAGCCGCAGTCTCAATGGTTGCAAATGCTCCCCTTCTCCCAAATTTGGGAGAAGGGGGTGGGGGATGAGGGTTTTTTCTTTTTATACGGAAAGAACTACAGTTTTCCAGATGGACGCAGTTTAACACCTGCTATTCGATTTAGCAGATATTGGCAAGGCTTTAGATCACAGCATAAAAGGTTAGTTTTTATATGATTTATTAAGTAAAAAATCATACAAAATCAACTTATAAGCGTGCGCCAATCAGGTCAGAATGTTAAATCAATTACCTATATTGTCTAGCCTTCAGCACTTAGTTCATCGATTCTATATGTACATGACTATAGATAATTCAATTGGTCGCAGAACAATTCAATGGAAACCGGAACTACATTTACAGCGCAATATTGATTTATATAAAACTCAACACGACCAATTTACCATATTATTGAATCAACAAAATGAGCAAGGCTTAGTTCAATTCTGGCTCGATATGGCGCTAAATAACTTGCCTTCAAAATATAATTGGGAACCAGAAAACCGTACCCAAAAAGCATGGGAGCATTTAAGTCTATATTGTGAGGAAAGTTGCTATCGCGCTGCTGCACAAGTATGGAAAGAGAACCCATCTAAATGTTGGGAAGAATATATTTTTGTCGCGAGGTGCTTAATTTACGATCCCGTAAAATTTCCGAAAATTTTGGCGAAGTACGACCCCAGAATTTCGCCACTTTACGCTTACATAACTGAAGTTTTGCGAAAAACTATTAAAGACGAGGTTGCACTTGCCAAATTTTCCAAATGGCGGTTGTTATGCAAAAAAAGTAACAAAGAACTCAAAGAAGCACTAATTCGATATGGTCTATGTGAACCAGAGATTTCCAGATTTTTGTTTGCGCGTAAATATTTCAAACAAGTTTATCAATTCAATAAAATTCAAAACCCTGCAACTCGTAGTGGACAACGTTGGATAGAACCAGATAGCAACGACTTTCAAGAAGCAGGACTATATTACAACGCTGAAAAAATGCTAGCTATAGCACCGCATCAAGTTGCAGTCGGTAAAGATGTGACTGGAGAACAACTGCAAGGCTGGATGGAAACCTGCATTAGCGCTTTGCGAAATTACCCCCAGTCCGTTGTGCCAAGTATTTCCCTCGAAGTAATGGGCGCAGTTAGTTATCAAATTGAGTCAGATGGGGGTTTTCACCTGGAAATAGAAGATTCTACACTTGAGCAAGAAAGCCTTTGTCAGCGAACGGAGGCGGTGTTACAACAGGAATTACTGGCGCTGAATGACGACCAAAAAGAAATTTTATATCTTTACTATGGATTGGGATGGAATCAAAAACAAATCGCTGCAAAAATTGCAGTGACCCAAGGAGCGATCGCGCGTCGCCTACAAACCATTGAGCGCAGGCTAATTAATTCAGTATATTCATTAAAGCAACCGCCGCAATGGGTCACGGGGTACGTGACAACGTGGTTGAAGTATAATTACGAAACTCCCGATTATTCTGATTTCATCCATGCCGCTTTGGTTACATCTGTCAAAGGACTGAACACTCAATCTCAGAATTTATTGCGACTTTACTACGGACAAAAACTAGACATCAATGTTATTAGCAAGCAACTTTGTCTTGCCCCAAACATAGTAAATGAATTACTCTATCAAACAAGCTCTGAATTAGAAAATGCATTACTCAAAGAACTTGATGTCATTACTAAAAGATTTTTAAATATCTGGTTAAATAAACAATACAAATATACTAAAAAGGGTAACTTAAATTCACAACCAGAACAGTTAATCTTGAAATAAAATCTGTGATAAATATATGTTAATATATGTACCCTTGGTGTACGATGAAGACAATAATAAACCAACCAAATTAGCTTTGAACAACCAATTATTGTTGCAAATACCTACCTCCGTACAACAGCAAGCCTGGAAAGACGCACAACAGCATTCTCATAAAATCGCACAATACAGTGCTTATTTGAATCGTGTTTGCTTGTATACATTTTTAGGCTGGCTAAATGACCAACTCTCTGATGAAGCCTTATCCAATTCTTCAATTTATCCTAGTGAAGATGGCTTACGCAGTATTTTAGAAGTAGTAAATGGTGCTGCCATCGAGATTGGTACGCAGCGAATTATACTTATTCCCCACGAAAACATCGATTCCGAATCACTGCAAGTTCCTCAAGAGTGGATAGATATCCCCACTTTTGTAGGTGACTATTACTTAGCTGTACAGGTTGATTTAGAAGCAAATCCAGACGAATGTACATTGACAGTACAGGGGTTTGCGACACACCGTCAAGTTAAACAATTGAGCAAGTACGAACCATGCGATCGCACTTATATATTACCAACAGACCAGTTAATCACAAACCTCACAGTCATGCGGGTGACGCTGGGAATACAAATGCGTGTAGAAGTTCCAGAATTGCCGATTTTATGTGAGACTGAGGCTCAAAATTTATTAGAACTGTTAGGCGATTCATCTATTTATTCTCCGCGTTTGCGAGTTGATATACCATTTGCACAGTGGGCAGCACTGTTGAATAATAATGAATGGCGACAACAGTTATATCAGCGACGAATTGGTAGATTTGTGACTAAAAGCATAGCCAAAAGGAACAGATTGAGCGAATGGTTGCAAAATACATTTGATAATGGTTGGCAATCTCTAAACACACTATTTAATCAAGAATCTGGAAATTTAGTTTATAGTTTTAGACACTATGAAGTAGCAGCTAAAGGAATATCTGTAGAAGGGATTAAACTAATTGATTTGGAAATGCAATTGAGTAATCAATCAGTTGCACTTTTGGTTGGTTTGACACCAAAAACTGATGGGACAGTAGCTGTGCGCGTGCAACTGCATCCAGCTAAAGGACAAACTTACTTACCGCCTAATGTCAAACTAGCTTTAATTTCTCAATCGGAGTCTATTCTTCAAGAAATTCAATCGCGGATTCAAGATAACTTTATTCAATTGAAACGATTTATTTGCTCACCAGGAAAAATCTTTAAAATTCAGGTAGCTATTGATGAGTTCAGTGTGACTGAAGAATTCCTAATTGAACCACTTGCATTTACACAGCAATGAGTAAATTAGTGATCTTAAACTTGGGGAAAGGTAGCTTGCATTCAGGTTTTCCTTTTGTGACTGTTCAACTATTCTACAATAAGTCATTTTCCGAGCCTCTACAAGAAGAGGTTAATTCACAATGGAAGCAATTTCAAGGTAATTTACCAGCTAGCCCAATTCTTCTTGACCTATATCGCCGTTGGCAATTATTATATGAATTAATCTACGAATCTCGCTATATAAATTTAGGTTTACGCCAATCTCAGTCAAGTGATGAAGATATCAAAATTGATGATGCTGATATAACTCACTTTTCTGATGTAGATTTTTATCAAGTATGTTACGAATTACAAAAACAAATCGATATCTGGTTAGATGCTGAAGAGTTCCGCCACATTGATCGGCAATTACGGATGCAGTTGAGCAGCGATGATGAAATCCGCTTTATTATTCAAACTGAAGATATATTGCTTAGGAAACTCCCTTGGCATATTTGGCGGTTTTTTAGTGATTATCCCAAAGCAGAAGTGGGTTTAAGTTCCATCGAATTTGAAACCAAAACTCAGGTTAAAAATCACCCGCAAAAAGTAAAAATATTAGCGATTTTAGGTGATAGCAAAGGAATTGATATTGACACAGATAGGAGGATATTAGAGAATTTACCATTTGCTAAAACCGTATTTTTAGTAGAACCAAAACATTCCGAATTAGATGCACTCCTGTGGGATAATCAAGGATGGAATATTCTATATTTTGCCGGACATAGTTGCAGCATTCAGGAAAACAATACTGGTTATATACATATAAATAAAAATGAATATCTAAATATCAATCATTTGAGTAATGCTCTAAAAAAAGCTTTAGATAATGGTTTGCAAATAGCAATTTTTAACTCTTGTGATGGCTTGGGATTAGCACAGAAGTTAAATGATTTGCATATTCCTCAAATCATTGTCATGCGTGAAAGAGTACCCGATAAAGTAGCACAGGAGTTTTTGAAACATTTTTTAAAAAACTTTGCCGAAGGTCAATCATTTTATTTATCGGTGCGACAGGCTCGGGAAAAGTTACAGGGGTTAGAAAGTGAATTTCCGGCTGCTAGTTGGTTGCCAGTAATTTGTCAAAATCCAGCAGAAAAATCACCTCTATGGGAAAATTTAAGAGGTAAAAATCAGGAATTTAATAAATATATTTCAACTTCATCACATCAGCTAAAAGTTAATTATAAAATAACTTTAGTTATTAGTTTTATTGTCACTATTTTGTTGACGTTAATTCGTGGCTTTGGGATATTACAGTCTTGGGAAATGAAAGCTTTTGACCATCTAATGCAGATGCGATCGCCAGAATCAGAGGACAGTCGTCTATTAATAGTTGGCGCAGATGAGAAGGATATCCGCACCTATGGTTATCCTCTCCCAGATGCTGTAATAAATCGGCTTTTGGACAAATTGCAGCAGGATCAACCCGCAGCTATTGGCTTAAGCATTGTCCGCGATTTACCTGTACCAATTAATGATCCAGTTAGTCACCAAGCACTCATTAATCATTTCCATAAAAATCACAATCTGATGGTTGTATGTGCGTTGAATAACAGTCCCGAACAAAGCACTGCACCTCCATCTCAAAGCCCAGAAATTTCAGTAGGTTTTGTGGACTTATACGATGACCAACAGCAAGCTAACAACCAAGATAAAATAGTCCGTCGCTATCTTTTATCTCGCAGCGAAAATCCTATATCTGAAGTTTATCCCTGTACTGCAAAATATTCCTTGGGCTGGCAATTAGCATATCAATATCTCAATGCCAAAAAAATCCCAGTAGCAACCTTCAAAGATGATTGGAAATTCGGCGCATTTGTCATTAAGCGGCTGGAAAATTCTAGTGGAGGGTATCAAAACTTAGATGCACGGGGAAACCAACTGCTGATTAATTATCGCCATACTATAGACCCCCTTCATATTGCTCAACAAGTCACCCTGAGAGATATTTTGAATGGCGATCGCGATCGCTTTAATCCCGCTTGGGTGAAAGATAGAGTCGTCTTGATTGGTGTGGTTGCAGCAAGCATCAAAGACCTGCATCAGACACCTTATGGTGAAATGCGATCGCTTTACATCCACGCCCATGTCGTTAGTCAATTGCTCAGTACCGTCGAAGACCACAGACCACTATTATGGTGGCTACCAAAATGGAGTGAAACCCTATGGATATTTTGCTGGTCATTGACGGGAAGTTTTATAATTTGGCGTGTTAAAATCTCACTTCACCGAGGCTTGGCACTTGGTATATCCAGTGCTATATTATACGGAATCTGCTGGAGTATCTTCTCTTTGGGTGGGTGGATACCACTGATTCCAGGAATCATCGCCTTGGTCGCGCCTTGGGGTGTTATTTGGTTAGGTAATGCCGTTTACAACAAACAACAGACATGAGACAGGTTGGGATTTTGATCAGGTTTATCTCTACTGGGATTTTGGTGTTGGCTACACAAGGACTCGAACAATCAAATTTATCCGCAAGTCCACCACCACCCAAACCACCTGCAACAGGAACGCCGAAAGGAAATTCCACACCCGGAACAACGCGCCCAGAAGCGATGTGCAAGCAAACTAATAAACCACTGACAGCGCTTAACGCCAACGATGGTAATGATTTTACGTCCTCTCCATATCCTAGCTTTTGGTTTTATGTACCTTACAGCCAGAACGACATCCGACACGCCGAATTTGTACTACTTGATGGACAAGAACGCGCAACTATTTATCAAACTACAGTTAAATTAGCTACCAAAACAGGACTGATAAAAATTACTCTGCCTTCAGGGTCAAAAAATTTACTGCAACCAAATCAGAATTATCGTTGGTACTTGATGTTAAATTGTCAAGGTAGTAATAGCGATGAACCTGATGTTGTTGTTGATGGCTGGATACAATACAAAGTTATCAATAGTAATCTTTTGCATCATCAAGTAGATAAGTTACATAAATATATTTTTTATACTAAAAATCACCTTTGGTACGATGCCGTCAATGATTTAGCACAATTGCATTTTAATTACCCAGATGATGCTGAAATTCAAGTAGCCTGGATAAATTTACTCAAGCAATTAGATAAAGAATGGGTAGCACAAGCACAATTTGTTGATACTGCGAGTGTTTCAATTCATGAGTAATATTATTTTGGTAGAAGCCATAAATTATTGTAGGGTAGGCATCTTGCCTACCCTACAATAATTTGATTGATTTACTTACTTAAATAAACTGGCGATAAAGGTGAAATTTTTAAACAGAATAAATACTTAATAGTAAATAAAAATAAAAATTAATTATATTTTATAAATTTGTACGGTGTTTATAAAATATTAAAAAAGATTATTCTAAAAAAATATCACTACCCTCATATTTGATTGAGTTTATTTCCAATTAGATAATTGGGGCGCTAATTCTCAATTATGGCTCCATATATGGAGGGCGTTTGTGGTGATTGTAGACAGTAGTTACAAGCGGAGTCTGTCATAGGCGATCGCAGAATCTTACCAAAATAATTTTCAAAGAACTCATACCACCCTCATATTGCTATCATTTTGTCTCCAAATAAGATATAAGGTCATAAAACATAGCGGAAATATGGAGCAAAGCAATCGGTTCAACTCTGAAAATTTCTCTATTAAGCAACAGTACCTGACTCCCTTTGAACGAAAAGGACTACAAAAAATTTTAGAGCAAGAAGACTTACCTAAAAAATACCGTCAGCGTATCCAAATTATGCTGTTGGCAGACGAACGTAAAACGCAGAGTCAAATCTGCCAATTACTAAACTGTTCACGGGTGACAGTCCGACACTGGATTTTGGTAGTTAAATCAGGTGAGGCTCACAATTGGAACGCCTTTCCTCTTGGTAGACCAAAGATAGTTGATGACCAGTATCGAGAGCGATTGAACGAACTAATGAGCCACAGCCCAAGAGTTTTTGGCTATCCATTTAGGTGTTGGACAGCACAATGGTTAAGCAAGCATCTAGCAAAAGAATTGGGTATTGAAGTAGGTGTTCGTCACATCAATCGTCTGCTCAAGAAAATGGGTTTATCTACTAGACCAAAACGTGGAAGCTGTTGACTATAGTCAACAAAACTCGCATTTATAAAACGGCTATTTAGCATAGCCGCTAACACTTATATAGCGCTTCTCATGTGGATGCAATACAATTCTGACCTCTCTCTTTTTAGGAGAGAGGCTTTGAATCTTGCTCCCCAACGCTAGTAGGGAAGGGGCTGTTGTTGTTAGGTCTGTATTTCATGCTATTGAGAACCGCTATACAATTCAGGAAGAATGTTTCCCAGACAAAGCACTGTGGGGCAAAACCCTTAACACTTCTTCTATTGTTGTCACCCCAGTTGTCACCTTTTGGGCAGCAGCCACACCAAAGGAGGTATAGTTAATTTCCTTCAGATAGCGATGTAACTGAGTCATTGTTCCTTCATAAATCAGTTCCCGCACTCTATCATCCACATCCAGTAATTCTACAATCGCTTCCCGCCCCAAATAGCCAGAATTAAAACACTTAGGACAACCTTTTCCCCTCCGCCAACCTGTGGTTGTAGCATTCGTTTCTTCTAATCCCAGCCTCTGCAAATCTGCTGCTGTTGGGGTGTAAGGTTCTGCACAGTGAGGACAAACCCGACGCACTAAACGTTGAGCAATAATACCTAAGAGAGCATCACTGACTAAACTGGGGTCTTGTCCAATATCCTTGAGGCGAGGAATAGCACCAACTGCATCATTGGTGTGCAACGTGGTAAATACTAAATGTCCTGTTAAAGCTGCTCTAATAGCAGTTTCTGCTGTTTCTCTATCCCTAATTTCTCCTAACATAATCACATCAGGGTCTTGCCGGAGAATTGCCCGTAAACCAGCAGCAAACGTCATGCCAGCGGCTTCGTTGACTTGGGTTTGGGTAATACCTGGTAATACATATTCTACTGGGTCTTCCACCGTCACCACGTTGACTGATTCAGTAGCCACTCTTTGTAAACTGGTGTAAAGAGTGCTGGTTTTCCCGGAACCTGTGGGGCCTGTGAGAATAATCATTCCTTGGGGTTGACTTAACCATCTTCTGTAAGTTTCTAATGCAGTTCCAGAAAAGCCTAACCCATCCATGTTAGAAAAGGGATTGCGCTGGGGTAACAAACGAATTACTACTTTTTCGCCACCTACGCAGGGAAGGGTGCTAACTCGCATATCTAATCCCGCTTCTGATGATCCACTGGTTGCATACTTCTCACCGATGCGTCCATCTTGGGGGCGACGGCTTTCAGATATATCTATTTCTGCCATCACTTTGAGAGTTACAACTACTTTTCGACTCACTTCTAGGGGGAGAGTAGTAATAGTCCGCAATACGCCATCTATGCGATAGCGGACTCTTAATCCTTCTGGCATCGGTTCTAGGTGGATGTCACTAGCACGGTTGCGTAAAGCGCCACTAATAATGGTTTTGACTCGCTCGATTTGGTCTGATGCTTTGGAGAGATAGAGTTCTGTAAGTTCGGAAATGTTTTCTGATTCTGATATCTGGGTGAGGGGATTGATGAGAGATTCGCTACTGATTTTATTCAAATTGAGGTTTTGGGTGTGATACCAAGAGTTGTAGCTTTTTTCGGCGATGGGGATGATTTTGATTTCGGTGAATGTGCGATCGCTCAATTTCTGGATTATATCTGGTGTCAGAGTGACTGGAGTCCCCAAATAGTAGCAATTGCGCCAGAGTAATAGGGGAATAACTGGGGGTAATTCCTGACGATTGGTAAATTTGCCAAAAAATCGAGAACTGACTTCACAATCTAATAATTCCAGGTTGACTTTTCCTGTCTCATCGATTAAGAGACTGATTGCTTGTTGGCAGTTAATTTCGCCTTTTTTTAGTTGTTGCCAGGACGATAATATATTAATGGTACTTTGCATAGGGTTTTCTCATCCAATTAATAAAATTAAAACTCAGATTGACTGATGAAGCCATCTGAGTTGATTTAATCACAGTCTAATTAAAAACTGCTTTAGGTGGGTATACAACTAATCAGATTGGATATTCCTAAAGCTGATTTATGAATCTTACTAAAACAACTGAAGCAGCCTTGATTTATTTGGGATTTGTCCAAACAATATCTGTGCCATAGCCTTGAGATGTTCCATCAGGGATATTTATCCACCATGTCTGCTCTTTCACGTAACCTGCATTTTGTGTTAGACCAGAATCCATAATCTTAACTTGCCGTTGTCCATTCACTTGCTGTACGTCCATGACAATTGCTACATGACCTTCTGGTGTTTCTTTCTTGTTTTTATCTAGGATATGAGGGAAAGAAATAATAGCGCCACGCTTGGGTAGACCTTGATTAGTCAAAGGCCCAAAATATTGACTGTAATTTGTAGCAACATAACTTGCAACAGCTTTACCATTACCAGGTGTTATGTACTTGGTCTTTTGGTCGGCTGGAAGGTAAACGTCTTCAATGTAGCGTACAATTAAAGAAACACACTCACCCTTAAAGTTAACCGTATCTAATCGAGCAATGTAATATTGACCTTTAGCCCAGGTAAAAAATGCTTCTGCTTTTGCTGATGGAGGTGGTGTAATACTTGTGATACTACTCTGCCAGCGTTGATTACCATTATTACCATCACAATTTATTAGGTGAACTATTCCTTGATTATCCCTGGTTGGAGTATCTACACAAAGATTTGTCCCAGTCCGTTTGATTAAGTTAAAATTATTACCAGCATCAACTATGTTCCAGTTTTGGTCAGCGTCATTAGCGTCGCAGGGCCAGACATTAATTTGTGAACCCTGGGTCAAATAATGTGCATTCAAACACTTGCCAGTAGAACGATGTTTTAAAAGAGTACCACCACGATTTCCTGACAATCTGTCGAATTGTTGGTCAGCATCATTATTATTTTGTCGATAAATTGACATTCTGGGATTACCATCAATGCGGCTGAAATTGTTATTGGTATTCAACGCCACACCTTCTTGGACAAAAAAAGTTTCCGCTTGAGCAGATGCTGAACCAACAGATAGTACAACAGAAAGAGATGCAACTGCTAACGCAACAGATTTACAAATGTTGTGAGACATAATGTTATGATTCCTTTTGAGTTTATGTTTGGTAGTGCTAGTTGATTGAAAAATTATTGGTGTTTAACTGTTTGCGAAATGGGGGGTTTCTTTGGATATATAATATTAGCTCCCACTTTTTTAGCCATTTCATAAGGTAAACAAATCACATCACCATTTTTCTCTCTACATAAATTTCCTCCTGATATATAAGGGTTTTCCCATTTATTCCAACTCAAAACTGATGCGACAGATATAACTTTTGAAGCTCGTTCTTCATCTGATAAATAAGGATCATCGGAACCACCTGCATGAGCTTTAGCTGTTGTCAAAAACAGACTAATCAATATGACCAGAGCAGATGGTAGAACGCTCTTTGCAAGGAGAAAAAGTCCTTTCATCTTCGTTGTTCGGCAAGTAAATATTGAGAAAGTCCTCATGATTTTTTCAGGTCATCATCGCCAAGTAAATTAATTTCTCATAGATTGATCACATGAATAAATCATGAAAATCACCTGATGTTTTTCTCTTTCCTTATCTACTATTTCATTTCATATAAACTCATTTGTCACTATTGATGAGCGAGCTAAATAGACATTAAATTAGACATTTTTTTATAAAAATAGGTAGTAGATGTAACTTCTGCAAGAAGGATTTATCAATGAAATCATCAATAAAATACATTCAATATCAAATAATATAATTTCACAACATAACTGCTTTAAATTGCTTACGTAAGTTCACTTAAATAATATCTTTTCTACAATTTAAGATAAATCACGTCTTAGACAAAATGTTTAGCTTTTTGTCCAAATAAAATCTTAATTTGATGGATAAACCGCGTCCATCTTGAAAACTGTAGTTCTTTCCGTATGAAAAGAAAAAACCC
>CAZZZY010000130.1:0-11279 GCA_964658545.1 uncultured Acetobacteraceae bacterium
ACAGTTTTCAAGATGGACGCGGTTTAACAAGGACTTTTAGCCTTAACCCAAGCGTATTGCATTAGAACCCCGATTTCTTTGAGAAATCGGGGTTCTTGCATTAAGGTTAAACTTTTAACTAGCCCAAGGATCACGACAATCTGACAATCATGCTAAATCTCCCTACTCAAGACCTGCGCTATACAGCCATCCAGTTTTTAGAACAAAGTTCCCCACAGCGTCTACAGATTCTTAAGCAACTGGGCATAGCTCGTTATGATTTTTTAACTAAAATCCGCCTAAATGAAGCAAATATTATCTGTATGATGCGGTTTTTAAAATATCCAAGTCAGCTAAAGTTTCCTAATCTAATAGGAGCCGATTTATCCGGTTTAATTTTAGATGGGGTAAACTTTATCCGAGGAAATTTATCTGGATCAAATCTGCAAGGTAGCAGTTTAGTCAATGCAGACCTCTTATTTGCAAATTTGATGAAAGCCGATTTAAGAAATGCAGATTTACGAGGTGCAACTTTGAATGAGACTATTTGGTTAGATACTCTCGTAGATCAGTGTCAGCTTGGCTTAGGTACTGGTTTAACTCAGCTACAACGTCAAGATTTACAACTGCGCCAAGCTAGATTTAACTCTTGAGAAGACGTTAATTAAAACCCAAAAAATTATAAGATTATTGGATTGAGATTGACCTGGATAAGTTAATGAGTATTAAGTTGCCCCAAAAATTGATGCTGCTGGGTTCAGGAGAACTAGGTAAGGAATTTGCGATCGCTGCTCAACGTCTTGGTAATTATGTGATTGCTGTTGACCGCTACGCCAATGCTCCAGCTATGCAAGTTGCTGATGCTTATGAAGTTATTTCTATGCTCAGTGCTGATGATTTAGAATTTGTAGTGAAAAAACATCAGCCAAATATAATCATACCAGAAATTGAAGCAATCAGAACAGAAAAACTGATGGAATTTGAGCAGCGAGGGATTACAGTTATACCAACTGCGGCTGCTACTAACTATACAATGAACCGTGACAAAATTCGGGAACTGGCACATCAAGAATTAGGCATCAGAACGGCTAAATATGGTTATGCAACAACTCTAGAAGAATTGATTGCAGTTTCCAATGAAATTGGGATTAGTAATGTTGTGAAACCTGTGATGTCCTCATCTGGAAAAGGTCAGTCTGTGGTGCAAGATCAGAGTCAAGTTGAGAAGGCTTGGAATTATGCGATCGCTAATTCTAGAGGTGACAGTCAAAAGGTCATCGTCGAAGAATTCATTAACTTTGAAATCGAGATAACTTTACTGACGATTAAACAGTGGAATGCACCGACAATTTTCTGTCCTTCTATTGGCCATCGCCAAGAACGAGGAGATTATCAAGAATCGTGGCAACCCGCACTAATTTCTGAAGATAAGCTATTAAAAGCTCAAGAAATAGCCATAAAAGTCACTAATGCTCTAGGAGGAGCCGGAATTTTTGGTGTTGAGTTTTTCATTACCAAAGACGAAGTGATTTTTTCAGAACTTTCTCCTAGACCGCACGATACAGGAATGGTGACATTAATCTCACAAAATCTCAATGAATTTGAATTACATCTAAGAGCAATTTTAGGCTTGCCAATTCCTCATATAGAACAGCTAGGAGCGTCAGCTAGTGCGGTAATTTTAGCTTCAGAAAAATCTGATTCTCTTGGTTTTATAGGTGTAGCCGATGCTTTGTCAGAAAAAGATGTAGATATTAGATTATTTGGTAAACCTAATGCTCATCCATATCGGCGAATGGGAGTAGCTTTAGCTAAAGGTGTGAATATCCAAGAGGCTAGAGAAAAAGCTATTCGAGCCGCAAGTAAAATCACAATTATCTAAATCATAGTCACTTGCAGCTATACAGGCTTAGTCCGCCTCCGCGGACTAAGAAAACAAGAGGCTTAAACAGTCCTCAAACGTGCGATGAGTTGAACGGTGGCTACTCCCACACTGGATCTCGGATTCCTAGACGCGGGGATGCAAGGCGACGTGACAACTCTCACCGCTAAACGGAGTACCGTTTTAGCGGGAGTACCCCGCAGTAGGGATGGGCGGATTTATCAGCCTTAGAAAGCTCCACTAACGCGTTCCTTTGCCTGGGACAACTCCTCTACTTCAGCAGGATTTTCTGGTTCAACAGTATTCTCTTCAAGCTTTTGCCTCCAGCAGTTTAGCTGCCACCAACTTTTTTCGCCAAACCTGTTGACAACAACCAGAAAATTAGTTATTTTATAAAAGGTCTGAGTCCGATGCCCCCATCGTCTAGAGGCCTAGGACACCTCCCTTTCACGGAGGTAACGGGGATTCGAATTCCCCTGGGGGTACTTAAGAAAATTGGAAGCGTATTGTCCTGAAAGTTTACAAATAAAATGGTCATCCAAGAATAATCTTGGATGACCTATTAATAATACATACGCTTATTTGCTGGCTAACTCTTCTACACGTTGGTGAATAGCCACAAGATTTAACCGGAGGTCTTTGCTCAGGCGATTTTCAATGATTCCCACTGGCATAGTGAGTTTAGGCCAAACTTGAATTGTGTAGCTAAGATTTGTTCCTACATACTTACCAAGGGAATAAGGCTCTAAATACCAGCTACCAGAAAATCCTTTAAAATCTCCCTCTACCATCCGAAAATTAATTTCTTTAGGGAAGCATTCTTCCAAATCCAGAACGACCCGCGCCGAAAAGTTGAAATTCAGTAAGCGCTGGGAGCCTACTTGCTCAAGTCTAATTCCACCATTGGGATGCTCGATTAGACGACTCTTGGCGAGGTTGGGGAGAAAGTCAGGCAAGGCTTCATAATCTGTCAGAACCTTCCATATTTGTTCCACTGGTTGGGGAATTTGGACTTTGGCGCTGATTTTTCGCTGTCGCTCTGCTATTTTATGAATTTCAATTTCTACCTTAGCTGCCAAAGCAACTATATCAGCAGTTAAATCCCCTTCGAGGTTGGTGTCATCACTAGGAGACTGGAAATTAGGGTTCTCTGTTGCGTTATATTCTTTAGTCACGTTCAGAATTATGGTTTGCTTTCGTCAGAAAATTGGGGCAGAGTCAGGGTGAAGCAAATTTCGCTCTGTTCAGAATCCGAGATTGGGAGACTCTCAACCGCGATCGCTCCATTCAAATGCTGCACTAAAGACTTGACTAGAGCAAGTCCCAAGCCAGTCCCCGGAGTCCAACGCCCTTTTCCGCGACGGAATTTGTCAAAAATGTAGGTCGCTTCTTCTTGGGAGATGGCACGTCCTGTATTCGTCACCTTTATGATAACTTGATCAATTTGTTGATCAACTCGGTGAACAGTTTGTAAGTGGACGGTAGTATCATGCTCTGAGTATTTACAGGCATTAGTTAACAACTCTTGCAAGATGCGGTCAAAACTCTCTAGTTCAGTTTGCAGTTTTAGCGATTTCTCTGGTAAATCTACAGAAATCTTTAATCCCTTTTGTGCGAGTTTTTCCCCAAAAGATGCTGCTATATCCCGGATTCTAGTATTTAAATCTATAGTTTGTAATTGTGGAGCTTCGTGAGGCGACTCTAGTTTCTGGAGTGTCAACAAGTCATTAATCAAGTTGATTTCCTTTGTGCATTCCTGCTCTAGGATATCCATGTATCTAATCTGACGCTCTGGGGCAATTCCTGGCAAACGTAAGTTCCGAATTGACATCAGCATATTTGTCAGAGGATAACGCAAGCGATCGCTTATGTTGCTCAAAAACTCATCTTTGAGTTCATTAAGTTTCTGTAGCTGCTCAACATACTGTCGGGTTCTCTCATGCAACTTTGCCTGGAGTTCCAGACTACTCTTTAGTTTCGCCGTCCGCTCATCTACCACAGTTTGCACTTGGCGCAATGTCTGTGACTGAATTATGGCGTTGCTCGCTTGAGCGCAAACCATTTCCACAAGATTTAATTCTTCTGCTTGCCAACTGCGAGTTACTGATTGCTGTAGCACCAGGAATCCTAAGATTTTACCTTGACTCTCTAATGGCACTAATAAGACCGCAGGGAATTGCTCTATTGCAAATAATGGAGCAGCTGATGAGGTATCATTTTGCTCTGTGTAGTCATCGAAGATGACTGGTTTTCCAGTATCCATGAAGGGACGCTGGCATAAACTACACTCTGAAAGCAAGAAAGACTGATCGGTATCTGGTTTAGTAGTGCGGGAAATTTGTGTTGCCTTAACCCATTCACCGATCACTCTAGCTTTCGCTTTCGGAATTTGTTTTTTTGCTTGAGTCCTAAATAGTGGGTCGCTATATTTTAGTAGTATAAGCAAACCCCGATCTGCCTGTAGAGATTCGGCAGTGGAGGCGATAACTAACTGGAGCATTTGATTAAGCTCCAAGTTGCTGCGACTCAGTAATGTTAATTGCTTGATCAAGCTTTGATGCTGATTGTCCTTTTGCAGATACTGTTGTTGATGAGTAATTAGTTTAGCTTGCGCCACTTGAGAAAAAGCGATCGCGCAAGCCGACTCCACCTCTTTGAGCAGTTGTTTTTCTGATTCACTCCAATCATAAGGTTGGAATTTAATCAGACTAATCACCCCATTATTATTTCCACCAAACCGGGTGGGAATTGCCAAAACAGCTTTTATGGGTAGTGGTAAATACTGACAGCCAATTACGAGACTATTTTGAATGATGGAAATGTCTTCAATAGTGAATGGTTCAGCAGCACATTGCAGCACTGGCGAGTGCATAAACTGTTCCATCGAAAACATCTCTTCTGGATGTGGCATCCCTAGATACTCATCAGCACACCAATTAATAGTAGTCGCTTCGTCGGATGTTTCGCCCGTTACTGAAACCAAACAGCAACAATCTACTTGAAAAGCAACTCCTAGCAATTGGGCAATATCTTGCAACATCAATGCCGTAGCTGAGGTATTGGCGATGATTTGGTTAATCTTTTGTACCAACTGGCGGGCAGGTTCTTCCTGATGCTGCATCAGCTTGATTTGGTAAGTTTGTAGTCGATCTACGTTATCTACGTCCTGTGGTGGCGACCATAAAGGCTTTTTCATTCTTGGCACGCCCTTGAATAATAACCCCATTGTTTTTGCACCCAACCCCTTGGCATATTCTTCACCGTTAGTTAGTTATGTTGCTACGCCTTGATAATTGACAAATCTTATATGAATACTTTCTCTCACCTGTTATAGCCCTTTTCTATGGCAGATTGCCAAGTTCCCGCTAGATAAAGCAAATTGCTACATAGGTAGTGAGATACTTAGGATATTCTAAAATGACTCAGCCTGATTATTTTTGGCTGCTTTCTCTTCTTTATATTGAGACAATTAACTAACGTTGACTTAGAATATCCTGTCTGTAAGTATACATAAACCGTAATTTCTCTGGAATCTCAGGAAAATCCCCCGGTCATCCCTGTAAAAACACTGAATCTATTTTAATAATTTTGTAAAATTTTGTTTTCATTTTGTTCCTTTGACCAGCTACCCTTTGATCTATGTTGCTCTCAATCAAATATGAGCTATAAATTTTAACAATAAGTTTTACTCATTGGAGAAAATAAAGCTAAATTCTCAACTCAGCCCAATTATTCAGTAATAAGACTTACGCACTGAAAACCTAAAACCTCGCCGCACTCCCCCTAAGCAACTCAAACCCATCTATTTAGGGATACCCAGGTGGAGTAATTGGCTTACCTTAAAAAGGGTGGATCTGAAAAACCCCCTTTTTAAGGGGGTTAGGGGATCTCTTCTGCGTAAGTCCTAAATAAAATAACTAGGCTGCATTGCCTGAATATTAAGACTACCCAACCAAACTCTCGACACTCAGAGGAACCATATCGCCATTCCTCGTTAGTCCTAACAACATCGGTTCTTGGGGTTGAATTAGTTGACCTGTGAGTACACAGCGTTCTTCTTGTTGAGCGGTGGCAGCTATGCTAGCTCGAATGTCCCCTCGCGAAAATCGAGGCTTCCATTCACCTGATTTTTGCTGGACATAATTCCACAGGATATCTCGAATCAGAGCTTGATATCCCTGATTTCCAGCGATTTCTTTGAGCTTATCTTTGAGTTCCCGCTCTAGGCGGATGCTGGTAACTTCCATATCGGTGGTTGGGGTGCGGGCGATCGTATGCATCACTATTTCTCCTTAAAGGTATAGACAGGATAGTAATACAAGTGTAGTATGTTTAAAGGAATGTTCAATAGGTGAAATTTTCTGTGAAATCCATTTGCCCCATCTCTACTTCAATTTTGTGCCCTACCAATTGCCGAGCCGGTTGGGAATCAGCAGCTATGGGAGTGGAGTATTTATATATGGGCAATGGTACCCGAAATTATGGGCCAATCACAGAGGGTAATTATGATTTTAGACATCTCAGCATAAGTGGGTTGATTGTAAAACCACAACTAGATGAAGAAAGCGGGGGGTACAGGCAAAGGAATACTGTACTGATATGAGACCAGAAAAATTTCCGGTCAATTCTAACCCCCGCTTCACCCAAACAGGAAGCGGGGGTTTTTTTATAAGGAGTGAAGCTGTGACGATATCTTCAATGCGCGGCGCGAACGCAATGCAAGTGTTAGAGCAATCTGTGGTGGTGTTTTCTCAAAATTACTTGCCACTGTGTCGGATCAATATCAAGCGGGCGATTGTGCTGTTAGTAACCAACAAAGCTCAACCGTTAGGTTTGACCACAGAAGGGGGATGGCGAGTTCACTCACCCAACTTGATAATTGATGTGCCAAAACATATTCGCTTAACAATCACTTCTAATGAGCGGATGTGGAAAGTTCCACCAGTGAATCGACGGGAAGTGTTGCGGCGAGACCATCACAGTTGCCAATATTGCGGTAGCGGCAAGCATCTAACCCTAGATCATGTGATGCCGCGATCTAAAGGCGGTTCTCACACTTGGGATAACGTAGTCACAGCTTGTGAGAGATGTAACTCCCGTAAAGGCGATCGCACCCTGTTTGAATCTGGTATGCAATTACGTACCAAACCAAAAGCGCCAATTCACCCCGCGATTTCTTTTGCCGAACAGTTTTGGATAGATATGCAAGGAAGCCTGGAATAACAGGAGAGCATAAGGAATGCTGAAATTAACTTACACTGAAAGCAGCTTTGATTTGGAATGTCTCACTCTGTCGCTAGAAGAATGGGTAGCGCAGCGAGTGATTTTGGCCCTGCGAGTTGGGCAAAGTTTGTGCATTGAACCCAGTACCGCTTCCTTTTTGCTTCCTGTTGATTTACCAGGAGTAGAAGTGCTTAAGGCTGAGGTAAAAAGAGATGACAGAGAAATCATTGCCCTCTGTGCCTGCGATACCCAATATATGGAAGTCACTCTGCAAGGTTCTTGGCTATCAGATAGTTCTAAGGATGCTGTAGGTGTGTTTTTCACCACTATGAGCGATCGCGCTGAGTTCTTTTTGCACAAACTTTGGCAAGAAGCTCAAGCTTGTGCTTCTGTGATGACCGAATAAACGAATTTGGATTTTGGATTGTTCCAAAATCCAAAATTCCGTGAGGATAATTTGTCACTGCGCCATTTTGAGCAATTCGGGAATCGTCACAAATCGGTAGCCTTGCTGTTTGAGTCCACTGATGATTTGTGGCAAAGCTTCTACAGTTCTGTGGCGATCGCCACCACCATCATGCATCAAAACAATAGAACCTGGTTTCGCGCCTTTCAAGACATTATTTACAAATGCTTGCGGTTTGGCGTGAGGGTCAGTATCAGCTGAAGTTAGCGACCACATAATAACAGCATCTTTCTGGCTTTTAGCATAAGCGGCTAGTCCGTTATTTAAAAAGCCACCAGGAGGACGAAACAGAGCAGTTTTCACCCCTGTAGTTTTATATATCAGGTCAGATGTGCGATCGATTTCACTTTTAGCTGTGGCTTCATCCATCCGCCGATACCAATGATGCCAAGTATGGTTGCCAATGGCGTGTCCCTCTGCTACCTCTTGCTTTGCTAGGTCGGGGTTTGCTTGTAAGGCTTGTCCTACCCAAAAGAATGTTACTTTAACATCATTTTGCTTGAGAATATCTAGCATTTGTAAGGTTGTCTTTGGCCAGGGCCCATCATCAATGCCTAGAGCAATAACCTTCTCATTGTTGCTGGGATGCACCTGATAAACTGTTTTTCCTTGAAATTTAGCTGGGACTGTAAAGGTAAGGTTTTCTACTTTGGCTGATGGCGGTAGTTGGGCATTAATTTGGCCCTTTGCTGAATCTTGAATTTGTGCAGTATGGCTTTTGCTCACTGGCTGGTTTAACCCCACTTGTGGGGAAGTGCCTGGAGCAATACTACAAGCTGTAATTGTAGAGGCGATCGCTACAAAACCGATTATCTTTTGTCGCTTGAGGTAGTTGTCTGTCACGTCAGGCTTTTAAAAAACTCACCCAATCATAAGCTGTAGTTTGACTTTTCAGAGAGTTTAACAAGTTGAAATCTAAGTGCAGCAGCTTTTATAGACAATTTCAAAAAAACTTTCTAAAACCCCTTGACACCTTTTGTAGTATTCTGTAGTATATATGTAGTGAAGCGAAAAACAAAGCTTCTCAAGGGTCAAAGTCATGTTCTACATACAACTCAAACAGAGGTGCTGGAACCAACCAGACTCCCCAGTTAAGAAAGCCGCTTCTACTTGCAAACCATACATTGTAGAGGCAATCAACCAAAAAAGTTTTAAGTTTGCACTCAGCAAAACCACAGAATACATCCGTAATATACAAGAGGCTTGCTACCTATAATTTCGGTTGTGTTCCTAACAGTTTCTAACGGTTAAAAGTAAATTTTCTGAACCTTGAAAACTAAATAAGAAATGGGCAAGTTCACCAATAAAATTTGTGCCTAAAAACCTCAAAGTTTAGGCACAGATTCCAAAAAATCAGGGTGTAGCTCAATTGGCTAGAGCGTTCCGTTGTCTGCGGAAATGTTGCGGGTTCAAATCCCGTCACCCTGGTTGTAGTCCTGTAGGCGAATAGTTTAAGCCGTCAGCCTCTCAAGCTGAAGATTGCGAGTGCGAATCTCGTCGGGACTCCCAAATGGTCAGGTAGCCAAGTTGGTAAGGCGTTGGTCTGCAAAACCGATTAGCGCGGGTTCAAATCCCGCCCTGACCTCTGGTACCGCAGTGTAGCTTAACCAGCAAAGCCCCAGGTTCATACCCTGGTATATGCGGGTGCAAATCCCGCCACTGCCACCAAATGCAGGGATAGTGTAACGGTAACACCTCGTGACTCCAAATCCGATGTTCTAGGTTCAAATCCTAGTCCCTGTGTCAGACAATTTTGAATTTTAGGTTTTAAATTTTTTAATCTAAAATTCTGCAAATTATGCCCTCGTGGACTAATGGTTAAGTCAGTGTTCTTTCAAAGCACAGATGCGAGTTCAATTCTCGTCGAGGGAATGATTTATGGGTCGGTGGCCGAGTCTGGCTGAAGGCGACAGTCTGTAAAACTGTTCTTTTTTGCGCGCAGGTTCAAATCCTGCTCGACCCACTATGGAGAGGTGGCTGAGTGGCCCAAAGCGTCCTCCTGCTAAGAGGAAGCGGGTGTTAACCCGTCGCAGGTTCAAATCCTGTCCTCTCCGTTTTGAGAGTGTGGTGTAACTGGATAACATCTCAGTCTACGAAACTGAAGAATTGAGGGTTCGATTCCCTCCGCTCTCGTCATCATCTCTTCTCTTAATCCCCCGGTAGCTCAGTTGGTAGTAGCGCCTGTCTGAAGAACAGGAGGTCGTCAGTTCGATTCCGACCTGGGGGGCTTCGTTGCCTCATAGCTCAATGGTAGAGCAAGCGGCTGTTAACCGCGCGGTTGTAGGTTCGAGTCCTACTGAGGCAGCCATTCATTGCCGGGTGGACGAATTGGTAAGTCGCATCGCTCTGAACGATGAGGTTGCAGGTTCAATCCCTGCCCTGGCAATAAAGCCCTGTGGTGTAATTGGCAACATAGCGCCCTTTGAAGGCGAAGATTCCAGGTTCGACCCCTGGCGGGGCTGCCAAATTTTGCTCTTGTAGCCCAACGGTCAGAGGCTGCCGTCTCAAAAACGGTATGTTGTGGGTTCGATTCCCACCAAGAGTATCAAAATTTGCTCCTGTAGCCCAATTGGAAGAGGTGACAGACTTAAAACCTGTTTAGTTGTGGGTTCGACTCCCACCAGGAGTACCACGGGATGTAATTCAGTGGCCAGAAGCCATGCTTTGGGAGCATGGAGTCGCAGGTTCAAATCCTGCCATCCCGATATGCCCCTGTGACGGAACTGGCATACGTGCTGGAATCAGAGTCCAGATTTTGCAGGTTCAAATCCTGTCAGGGGTACTAATGCTCTCGTGGCGGAACGGAAGACGCACGCTTACCAAGGATCTAGTTTTTGCAGGTTCAAATCCTGTCGGGAGTACCAAAATATCTGGGTGTAGCGCAGTCAGGAGCGCGGGAGTTTCGGGAACTCCAGGTCGCAGGTTCAATCCCTGTCACTCAGATTTTGCCCTTGTAGCCCAACGGAAGAGGCACTTCGCCTAGAACGAAGAGGTTGCTGGTTCAAATCCAGTCAGGGGTATTGGTGAATATGCGGGGATAGAGCAACGGTGGCTCGTCAGGCTCATAACCTGAACATCGGCAGGTTCGACTCCTGCTCCCGTCACCAAAATTTAGGCTGGTGTAGCTCAATTGGCAGAGCAACTGACTTGTAATCAGTAGGTTGCAGGTTCAATTCCTGTTACCAGCTTGATTGATGCGGGTGTGATGTAATCGGTAGCATCTGAGTGCGCCATACTCAGTGCCTGGGTACTCTTCGAGAACGCTTGCGCGAACAAGTCCCTCCACTCGCTTGCGTAGTCCTGTAACTCAATTGGTAGAGTGTCTTCCTTACAAGAAGAATGTTGCGGCTTCAATTCCTGCCAGGACTACCAAATCTTGGGAGTGTAGCTCAATGGAATAGAGCTTCGAGCTTCTACCTCGAAAGTTGTGGGTTCGAGTCCTACCACTCCCGCCTATGGGTCTGTAGCTTAATCGGTAAAGCGTCTAACTGGCTGTTAGAAGGATGTCGGTTCGATTCCGACCAGTATCCACCAAATATGGGGTCATAGCTCAAATGGCTAGAGCGCCTGCCTTGCAAGCAGGAGGTTATGGGTTCAATTCCCATTGATTCCACTGATGGTGTCTGAAGCCAAAGTGGTCGAGGCGCTGGTTTGTGGAACCAGTCATAGCGGGTTCAAGCCCCGTCAGGCACCCCTCAACATAATTACTAATTCGTAATTCGTAATTCG